>NZ_JAXOFT010000008.1:0-122966 GCF_036409385.1 Thermomonas sp. LB-4
CCCGCAAAACCCCAGCTCAATGAGCTGGGGTTTTGTCTTTGCACCGGGGAAAATCCCCCCAACCAATGCCGGCCGCTGAACTGCCCCCAGTAGCCGTACCAACCATTACTGGGAGTGACCTGCCCCCAATCGCCGTACCACCGATTACTGGGAGAGCCCGGGGTTGAAGGGTCGACGTCCCCCCACCTTTGAGGAGCACCGCGATCTCGAGTCCAACCCCCAAGGACGAGGAGATTGGACTCCTGTAGCTGAGCTTCTGCGACTTGCCTTGCGGAGGGGTCAGCCTCCGACCGCAAGCGCCGCCGACAGCATCAGCGCAACCACGCAGGCGAACCCGCCCAGCCACGCAAGACTGCGGAGCGCCTGGAGGGCTGCGAGGTAGAAGATGCCGTGGAGGATCCGGAACGCGATGAAAACCATCGACAGCCAGGCGACATGCTGGGCATCCACCTGCGCGAACTGGGCCATGAGTACCGCGGCCGCGAACGCCGGGAACGCCTCGAAGGCGTTGAGATGCGCAGCGTACGCGTTGCGCACCCGATAGTTCTCCTGCCGGGCCACCCAGCCACGCGGGTCCTTGTTGTTGTAGCCAGGCGCTGAGGTCTTGGCCAGCACCGCCCACAGGTAAGGCAGGCAGGCGGCGACGATGATGCAGCAATAGGCGATGAACATGGGCACTCCCGGCGGTTGGATGCCGGGAGTCTAGCCGCAACGCCCGAAGGTTACGGGCGGCGCCGTCATCTGCTGCCGACGCTCGCGGCGCGCATGGCGTCCCGTGCGGCCCTGAATGGGCTGCCTTCGCGCCAGTTCGGCCACTGGCCGCTGCTGGCAAGGGTCTCGCCGATGGACCGCACCGCTTCGAGGTCCTGCACGATGCCCTCCAGTTTCCAGGTGGTCGGGTCGTACTGGTCGCCGGGCTTGTGGTAACGGTGTTCGTTGTAGTCGCGGCTGGCAGCCTCGCCCGCGGCGATGCCACCCTCCACCAGGTCGCTGCCGCTGCCTATGTAAAGCGCCGGAACGCCCGCCTTGGCGAAGTTGAAGTGGTCGGAGCGGAAGTAGTAGCCGGCGGCCGGATGGGACTCCTCGACCAGCCGGCGCTTCTGGCGATCGGCTGCGACCTTCAGCAGGTCCTCCAACTGGGAGCTACCCTTGCCGACCACCGTGATGTCGTGGGCCTTGCCCACCGGCGCCATCGCATCCAGATTGATCACCGCCACTGTCTGCGCAAGTGGGATCACCGGATGGGCCACGTAATATTTGGAGCCGAGCAGGCCGGATTCCTCCAACGTTACCGCCAGGAACAGCACCGAGCGCTTCGGAGGTTTGGGCGCGGCGCGCAGGGCCTCGGCGATTTCGAGAATGCCCGCAACGCCGGTGGCGTTGTCCACCGCACCGTTGTAGACGGCATCACCGGTGCCGCCTTCATGGGTGCCGAGGTGGTCCCAGTGCGCCATGTAGACGATCGCCTCGTCAGGTGCATCGCTGCCTGGCAACAGGCCCAGCACGTTGCGCGAGTGCTTTTCGACGCTGCGGCTGGCCAGCTGAAGCGAAGCGCTGGCCTCCAGCGGCACTGCGCGGAAGCCGCGGCGGCCGGCGGCGGCGCGCAGCTTGGCGAGATCCTGGCCGGCGGCCTTGAACAGCGCATCGGCGGCCTCCCCGCTGATCCAGCCCTGCACCGGAAGCCGCGGCGCCGGGTCGTCCTTCGCCGGCAGGTCGTACTGCGGGCCGGACCAGGAATTGCGCACCACGTCCCAGCCGTAGGAGGCCCCGGCGGTGTCATGGATGATCAGGGCCGCGGCCGCGCCCTTGCGGGCGGCCTCCTCGAACTTGTAGGCCCAGCGGCCGTACCAGGTCATCCGCTCGCCGTCGAAGAGACGGGCGTCGCCGCTGTGGAAGCCCGGGTCGTTCACCAGCATCACCACCGTCTTGCCCCTGACGTCGATGCCGGCGTAGTCGTTCCAGTCGCGCTCCGGTGCGTCCACGCCGTAGCCGACGAACACCAGCGGACTGTCCTGCAGGCTGACCCGCGCCTGGCCGGTGCGGGTGCCCACCACCATGTCGTCGCCGAATGTCAGCTGTTGGACAGTCTGGCCGACCTTCAGCCCGAGCACCGCCGATTCGTCGGCGGTGGTCTCGACCATCGGGACGGTCTGGAACCAGTCGCCGCCGTTGCCCGGCTGCAGGCCGATGCGCGCGAACTGCGCCTTGATGTACTCGATCGTGCGGTCTTCGCCGATGCCGCCCGGCCCACGTCCGGCGAAGCCGTCGGAGGCCAGCGCCTGCACGTGGGCGGCGAAGTCGTCCGCGGTGATGGCGGCCTGGAAGGCATGGTTGCCGGCATTCGCGGTGGGGCCGCGGGCATCCGGCGCGGCAACGCCCGCCGCCTGCGGTGCGGGGGCGCGGGAGCCGCAGGCGCACAGCGCCAGCAGGACGATGGACAACGAGGTGGCGCGCAGCATCGCGGGACTCCGTTCGGATGTCCCGCGATTCTATCCAAGCGGGGCGGCCGCCCGCTGGACGGGTCAGTCCTTGGGCGGGGTGGCGCCGTCATAGCGCACCGCGGTGGCGCCGCTGACGCTGCCGATGCGGGCGCTGGCATGCACGTAGAGCTTCACCTCGCGTTCGAACACCATCGGGCCCTCGACCACTGCATTCGGCCCGACGACGACGCGCGGGATCTTGTGCTTGCCGAAGTTGAGGCCGAAATTGCCCTTCGGCTTCTCGATGCGGATGCCACGCGCCACCCGCGAGTCGGCACCGACGGTGACATCTCCGTTCACCGTTTCGACGCGGCCTTCGACGGTCGTGCCGACCAGTCCGATCGCGCCGTTGACGGTGCTGACGTCGCCGCCGACCCGCGTTCCGCGGTCGGTGAAGACGCCGCCGTTCACCGTCTCCAGGTTGCCGCTGATCTGCCCGTCGCGGCCGAAGCGGATGCCGCCGTTGACGGTGGACACTTCGCTTGCGCTGACCTCGTCGCCCGCGGTGATGCCGCCGTTGACCGTCTCCACCTCATCGGCGCTGGCGCCGCGACCCAGCTGGATACCGCCGTTCACCGTGCCGAGGTCACCATAGGCCCTGCCAGCCTCCGCGGTGATTCCGCCATTGACCTTGTCGATGTCGCGACGCGAGTCGTTGGCCTGGGGCGAGGCGAATGCGGCGGCGCTGGCCGCCACCAGCACGGTGCAGATCAGGAAACGGTTCATCCGGGCCTCCGGGGCCTGTTGGGTACAGCACTGGGATGCTCCGTTCGGGCGCAGGGTTTACACGCCGCTACAATTCCATTTCCCACCATTGCCCAGCCTGCAGGAACCACGTGTCCACGAGCATCCCGTCGCAACCCGGCGCAGCCGGGTCCCCCAGACCGGTCGTCCTGCTGATCCTGGATGGCTGGGGCCACCGCGAGGAAACCGCCGACAACGCGCTGGCGCTGGCCGAACTGCCGCACTGGCGCCGGCTGCTGGCGACCTGCCCGCACACCCTGATCCACACCGAAGGCCGCTTCGTCGGCCTGCCGGACGGGCAGATGGGCAATTCCGAAGTCGGCCACATGAACCTCGGCGCCGGCCGCATCGTCTACCAGGACCTGACCCGCGTCGATGCCGCGATCGAGGACGGCAGCTTCTTCGCGAATGCCGGGCTCAATGCGGCCTGCGATGCGGTGAAGGCCAGCGGCGGCACGCTGCACGTGATGGGGCTGCTCTCGCCGGGCGGCGTGCACAGCCACGAGCAGCACCTGTTCGCGATGCTGGAGCTGGCGCAGCGCGCCGGCGTGCCGCGAGTGGCCGTGCACGCGTTCCTGGATGGGCGCGACACGCCGCCGCAATCGGCCGAGCCCAGCCTGCGCGCCCTGCAGGCGCTGTGCGGCAGGCTCGGCAATGCGCACGTCGCCACGGTCGGCGGGCGCTACTACGCGATGGATCGGGACAGGCGCTGGGATCGCGTACGCCGCGCCTGGGACGCCATCGTCGAAGCCGAAGGCGGGCAGCACGCAGCCGATGCGCTGGCGGCGCTGCAGGCGGCGTACGCACGCGGCGAAAACGATGAATTCGTCGCCCCGACCGTGCTGGACGGGGCGCAGCCGATGCGCGATGGCGACGCGGTGGTGTTCATGAATTTCCGCGCCGACCGCGCGCGCCAGCTGGCCGCGGCGTTCGTCGATCCCGCCTTCGACGGCTTCGTTGCGCGCCGCCCGGCGCTGTCGCGTTTCGTCTGCCTCAGCGAGTACGACGCCAGACTGCCGGCATCGCTGGCATTCGCGCCGGACGACCTGCGGCATACCTTCGGCGAGGTGCTGGCCGCCGCCGGCAGGACCCAGCTGCGCATCGCCGAAACCGAGAAATACGCGCACGTCACCTTCTTCTTCAGCGGCGGCCGCGAGGCGCTGTTCGACGGCGAGGAGCGCGTCCTCGTTCCCAGCCCGCAGGTCGCCACCTACGACCTGCAGCCGGAGATGAGCTGCCCCGAACTGACCGCGAAGCTGGTCGATGCGATCCGCGGCGGCCGCTTCGACGCCATCGTCTGCAACATCGCCAACCCGGACATGGTCGGCCACAGCGGCGTCCTGGAGGCGGCCATCCTTGCCGCGCAGGCGGTGGACGTGGCGATCGGCCAGATCGTGGCGGCGGTGCGCGCGGCCGGCGGCGCGGTGCTGATCACCGCCGACCACGGCAACCTGGAGATGATGCGCGATCCCGCCACCGGTCAGCCGCACACCGCGCATACCGTCGGCCCGGTGCCGCTGGTGTACGTGGGCGAACGTCGCGCCGCGCTGCGCGACGGCGGCGCCCTGCGCGATGTCGCGCCCACCCTGCTCGATCTGCTGGGGCTGCCGCAGCCCGCGGAAATGAGTGGGCAGAGCCTGCTGCTGCCGGCCTGATGCGCCTGCTCGTTGCCCTTGCGATCTGCCTGCTGGCGCTTGCCGGCGGCCCGCGGGCGCAGGACGCGAAGGATGCCGAGAAGCGCCTGCAGAGCGTGCGCGGCGAGCTGCGCGAGGTCGCCGCGCAGCGACGCAGGCTGGAGGGCCAGCGTGGCGACGCCAGCCGCAAGCTGCGCGAGGCCGACCAGCAGGTGGGCGGCACCCAGCGCGCCCTCCAGCAGACCCGCGCGCAGATGCGCCGGGACGCGGAGGCGTTGGTGCAGCTGCAGCAGGAGCGCCAGCGGCATGCCGGCGAACTCGCAGGCAAGCGCAAGGAACTGGCAACGCTGCTGCGGGCGGCGCAGCTCGCCGGCGAAGCGGCGCCACTGAAGGCGCTGCTGGCGCAGGACCGGGTGGCGGAAGCCGAGCGCGCGTTGACCTACCAGGGCTACCTGCAGCGCGCCCAGGTCGAACGCATCCGCGTACTCGGCGCCGAGATCGCACGGCTGCAGGCGCTTGAGGACGAGATCCTGCAGCGCCGCAGCGCGCTGGATGCGGCAGGGCGCAGGCAGGCCGAGCAGCTCGCGCAGCTGCAGGCCGCCCGCCAGCAGCGCGCCGGCCTGCTGGCCGCGCTTGACCAGCAGTATCGTGACCGCGCCGAGCGCGAGAAAGCGCTGGGCCGGGATGCAAAGGCGTTGCAGAGCCTGCTGGCGCAGCTGCGCGCCGCCGCGGCGAAGGCCGCACGCGAGGCCGAGCGCGCCCGTCGCGAGGCGGCGCGGCAGGCGAAGGCGACCGGCAAGCCGGCCCCGAAGCGCAGCACGGTCGCCAGTGCGCCGGCGATGCGCGTGGGTGGCCTGAGCTGGCCGGTGTCGGGCAGCCTGCTGGCCGCGTTCGGCGGCCGCCTGCCGGATGGCCGCCGCAGCGACGGCGTGCTGATCGCCGCGGCGGCCGGCACTGCGGTCAAGGCGGTGGCCGACGGCACCGTGGTGTTTGCGGACTGGATGACCGGGTACGGCAACATCCTCATCATCGACCACGGCAACGGCTACATGAGCCTGTACGCGCATAACGACAGCCTGCTGCGCGCGGCGGGCGATGCGGTCCGGCGCGGCGACGCGCTGGCGGCGGTGGGCAGCTCGGGCGGGCAGGAGCGCCCGGCGCTGTATTTCGAGCTGCGCCGCAACGGCACGCCGGTCAACCCTTCCGGCTGGCTGACGCGGCAATGACGCCGCCTGCCGGCGGTTCGCAGGCATGATGGGGAACCCGGGCCGGGCGGCGCGGGTCGAACCGTCGGACGGATTCATCGACGCAGCCACACGGAGCAACGCATGCGCGCCAGGCTTCTTTCCCTTCTGATCGTGCTCGCCCTGTACGCCCCGCTGGCGGCAGCGCAGGAGGCGCCGGTGGAGCCGGCATCGGGGGATGCGGCGCGGGACGCCGCGCGCGCCAGCGACGATCCGGACGCGGTGGAGACGGCCGCGGCCAAGGTGCCGTTGGACGAAATCCGCCGCTACGTCACGGTGTTCAACGCCATCCGGCAGGCCTACGTGGATCCGGTCAACGGCCGCGAGCTGATGGCGTCGGCGGTGCGCGGCCTGCTGTTCGATCTCGATCCGCACAGCGCCTACCTGGAGAAGGCCGATGCGGAGCAGTTCGACGAGCAGACCCGCGGCAGCTACGACGGCGTCGGGGTGGAACTGCAGCAGCTGCCGGACGGCACCCTGCGGGTCATCGCGCCGCTGGACGACAGTCCCGCCGCGCGGGCCGGGCTGCGCAGCGGCGATCGCATCGTCGCCATCGACGGCAGGATGCTGAAGACCGGGCAGAACGACGCTTCCGCCCCGCTGCGCGGCAAGGCCGGCACCAAGGTGGTGGTGAGGGTGCTGCGCGAAGGTCTGCGCGAGCCGTTCGATGTCACCCTGGTGCGCGAGACCATCCGCACCACCAGCGTGCGCTCGCGCCTGCTCGAGCCGGGCCTGGGCTACCTGCGCATCTCCAGCTTCCAGGCCTCGACCGCGGCCGACTTCAACCGGCAGCTGGATGCGCTGCAGCAGGACGCGCCCCTGCGCGGCCTGCTGCTGGACCTGCGCAGCAATCCGGGCGGGCTGCTGATCGGCGCGGTGCAGATCGCCGACGAACTGCTGGAAAGCGGCGGCATCGTGAGCACGCGCGGGCGCGAGACGATCGGCGACAGCCGCTTCGATGCGACCCCGGGCGACCGCCTCCACGGCGCGCCGCTGGTGGTGCTGGTGGACGCGGGTTCGGCCAGCGCCGCCGAGGTGCTGGCCGGTGCGCTGCACGACAACAAGCGCGCGCGCGTGGTCGGCAGCCGTACCTTCGGCAAGGGCTCCGTGCAGACCCTGCTGCCGCTGGACAACGGCGACTCGATCAAGCTCACCACCGCGCGCTACTACACCCCCAGCGGGCATTCGATCCAGGCGCGCGGCATCGAGCCGGACGTGGTCCTGCACCCGGAAGGCGGGCAACGGCGGCCTGCGCCGGTGAGCGAGGCGGTGCTGCCGGGCCACCTTGCGGCCGAAACCGGCGCGATGGAGGGCGACAACGCCGGCGAAGTGCTGCCTGGCGCCAAGCCGATCGAGGCCGCGCTGGCGGAACTGAAGCGGATGGCCGGCATCGCGACGACGCCCAAGCCGAAGCCGACGACGGCGGCGAAGCCGAAGCCCACGCCATGACGCCGCTGCGCTGGCCTAGTAGCCGCGGCTGCGGCGCAGCCGCCGGGCAATCGCGGCACGGGTGAGCAGGGCGAACAGCACGCCGAACACGAAGCCGGCCACGTGCGCCGGCCAGGCGACCGCGCCAAACGCCGGGCCGCTGTAGGCGAACCCCAGCTGCAGCAGCGCCCACATGCCGATCAGCAGGAACGCGGGCACCCGCACGAACTGCAGGAACAGCCCCAGCGGCAGCACCACCCCCAGACGTGCGCCCGGAAACAATGCCAGGTAGGCCCCGATCAGCGACGACACCGCGCCGCTGGCGCCGATCACCACCCGGTCCGGCGCGCCGATCGCGAGGACCGCGGCGAGGTTGGAGAACGCCCCGCCCAGCAGGAACAGCAGCAGCAGGCGCCAGCCCCCCATGGTGCGTTCGGCCGGCAACCCGAAGATCAGCAGGAACACGAGGTTGCCCAGCAGGTGGATCCAGTCCGCATGCAGGAACAGGCCGGAGAACAGCCGCAGCACGCTGCCGTCGGCCAATGCCCGCCGCCATGCCTCCACGCTGTCCAGTCCGCCGGTCAGCACGCCCCAGTCCAGCGCGGTGGCGATGCTGCCGGGCGGCGCGCGCAGGGCCGCCACCACGTAGCTGAGCCACAGGATGGCGAACAGCAGCGGGGTTGCCCAGAGGATCAGGCGGTGCTGGCGGGTGCGGATGCCGACGAACATGGGGCTCGATAGCTAGGGTCGATGCGGGATGTTATTGGACAGTTAAAAGTTGGGGTATAGTCACATACGGCGTCGTATGTCGGGGGAGGGCTGCCGTAGGCAGGTTCCCGGCTCGCGCAGCGCATCCCGCGCTTCGATGCATTCCCGCATCGCCGCCCGAGAACACAAATCCCTGCACAGCGTCACGGAGACGATACGAATGAAGACCAACACCCGCAGCTTCCGCGCCACCGCGCTTGCGCTGGCCGTGCTCGGCACCCTGGCCGCCGGCCAGGCCAGTGCCTCCGGCTTCCAGCTGCGCGAGCAGAGCGTGAAGAACCTCGGCAAGTCCAATGCCGGCAGCATCGTCGGCAAGGACGCGTCGAACGTGTCGCTGAACCCGGCGGCGATGACCAACCTCGACAAGAACACCCTGCAGGCCGACGTCACCGTGATCGACCTGTCCGCCGACTTCACCGGCGGCGGCCGCGTGCTCGGCTCGCCGGCGGCGCCGCTGACCGGCGGCAACGGCGGCGACCCGGGCGACCCGACCGCGGTGCCGAACATGGCCGCGGTGTTCCCGCTGAAGGGCGCGCTGGAAGGCATGACCGTCGGTGCCAGCATCGGCGCGCCGTTCGGCCTGAAGACCGAATACGAGAACGGCTGGGTGGGCCGTTACCGCGCCCTGACCTCCGACGTGAAGGTGGTCGACCTGACCCTGTCGGCTGCGTTCAAGGCCACGGACGGCGTGTCGGTCGGTTTCGGCCTGATCTACGAGCGTGCCGACGTGACCCTGAGCAAGGCGGTCGACTTCGGTACCGCGATCTGTGCGGGTGCCGCCCCGGGCGGTGCCGCATGCTTCAACCCGGCGTTCCCGATCAAGCCGCAGCAGCATGACGGCGGATTCGTGGTCAGCGGCGACAGCACCAGCATCGGTTACGTGGTGGGTGCGCAGATTGCCCCGAACGACAAGCTGGCCATCGGTTTCAGCCATCGCTCGGAAATCAAGCACGACCTCGAAGGCACCCTGGACTTCACCGTGCCCGGCGCTGCCGCCACCGCACTGGGCCCCGTGCGCATGGCCGCTTTCGCCGACGGTGATGGCGGTGCCCGCCTGGTCACCCCGTCGATCACCACCCTCAGCATCAGCTATGGCTTCACCGATCAGTTCCGCGTGATGGCCGACTACCAGTCCACCGGCTGGAGCTCGCTGCATGACGTGACCATCAAGCGCACCAACGGCACCATCGTGGGCAGTGAACCCTTCCACTGGGAGGACACCGATTTCTTCTCCATCGGTGCCGAATTCGACATCAACGATGCGTTCACCCTGCGCGGCGGCATTGGCCAGGACGAGAGCCCGACCAACGACACCCACCGCACCCCGCGCCTGCCCGATGCCGATCGCATGCTGTACTCGATCGGCGCGAGCTGGAACGTGAGCGACAACCTGTCGATCGATGCAGCCTTCCAGCGCATCAACATCGACAGCCCGACGATCAACCTGCCGGTGGATGCCGCATCCGGCAACACCTCGACCCTGGTCGGTTCGTTCGCGGGCCATGCCAACCTGTACGGCGTGTCGATGCAGTACCGCTTCTGATCCTCGCGGATCCTGCGACAAGAAAAAGCCCCGCGATCGCGGGGCTTTTTCGTTGCGGAGGAGGCCGCGTGCGACTCAATCCCCCAGCGTCAACAGACTCGCATTGCCGCCGGCCGCAGTGGTGTTGACGGTCACCGTCTTCTCGGTGGCGAAACGCGGCAGGTAGTGCGGGCCGCCGGCCTTCGGGCCGGTGCCGGACAGGCCCTGGCCGCCGAATGGCTGCACGCCGACCACCGCGCCGATCTGGTTGCGGTTGACGTAGATGTTGCCGACCTTGGCACGCGCCACGATGCGGTCGATGGTGGCATCGATGCGCGAGTGGATGCCCAAGGTCAGGCCGTAGCCGGTGGCGTTGATGGTGTCGATCAGCGCATCCAGTTCCTCGGCCTTCCAGCGCACCACGTGCAGCGCCGGGCCGAACTTCTCGCGGTCCAGCTCGGCGATCGACTTGAGCTCCCACGCGGTCGGCGCGAAGAAGGTGCCGTGCTCGGTGCCTTCGCCCAGCATGGCCTGGGCAATGAGCTTCGCGGAGCCCTGCATCTTCGCGGCGTGCTCGTCGAGCACGCACTTGGCCTCGGTATCGATCACCGGGCCGACGTCGGTGGACGGCAGGCCGGGGTCGCCGACCTTCAGTTCGGCCATGGCGCCGGCCAGCATCCCGATCACCTTGTCGGCGATGTCGTCCTGCACCAGCAGCACGCGCGCCGCCGAACAGCGCTGGCCGGCGGAGGTGAAGGCCGAGCCCAGCGCGTCCTTGACCACCTGCTCGGGCAGTGAGGAGCTGTCGGCGATCATCGCGTTCTGGCCGCCGGTTTCGGCGATCAATGTGGCGATCGGGCCGGCCTCGCGGCTGGCCAGCGCGCGGTTGATCAGGCGCGCGGTTTCGGTGGAGCCGGTGAAGCAGACGCCGGCCACGCGCGGGTCACGGGTCAGCGCGGCGCCGACGGTGGCGCCGTCGCCGGGCAGGTACTGCAGCACGTCCTGCGGAATGCCGGCTTCGTGCATCAGCTTGACCGCGGCGAAGCCGATCAGGTTGGTCTGCTCCGCGGGCTTGGCGATCACGGTGTTGCCGGCCGCCAGCGCGGCGGCGATCTGGCCGAGGAAGATGGCCAGCGGGAAGTTCCACGGGCTGATGCAGGCGAACACGCCGCGCCCGGCCAGCTGCAGCTGGTTGGATTCGCCGGTGGGGCCGGGCAGGGCGATCGGGGCGAAGTGTTCGCGCGCCTGCAGCGCGTAGTAGCGCAGGAAATCCACCGCCTCGCGCACTTCGGCGATGCCATCGGCCAGCGTCTTGCCGGCCTCCTTGGTGCACATCGCCATGTAGGCCGGCATGCGCGCCTCCAGCAGGTCGGCGGCGTGTTCCAGCAGGGCAGCGCGCGAGCTGGCCGGGGTGGCGTCCCAGCCGGGCTGCGCGGCCACGGCGTTGGCCAGCGCGCGCTCCACGTCGGCGCCGGTGCTGGCCTGCCAGTGGCCCACCACCTCGCGGCGGTCGGCCGGGTTGGTGACCGCGACCTTCTCGCCGGCCGGCTGCGTGCCCGGTACCAGGGGGCTGGCGGTCCAGCTGCCAGCGCCGGCGCTGTTCATCGCCGCCGCAAGTTCGCGCAGCGCGTCGTCATTGGCCAGGTTGATGCCCATGGAATTGTCTCGATGCTGGTTCTGGCTGCGGTACAGGTTGACCGGCAGCGGGATGCGGGGGTGCTGGATGTGTTCGAGCGAGGACACGAATTCCACCGGATCGCGGATCAGTTCCTCGACCGGGATGCTCTCGTCGGTGATGCGGTTGACGAAGCTGGAGTTGGCGCCGTTCTCGAGCAGGCGGCGCACCAGGTAGGGCAGCAGGTCCTCATGGCTGCCGACCGGGGCGTACACGCGGCAGGGGACGTCCAGCCGGTCGGCCGGAATCACTTCCGCGTACAGGTCGTCGCCCATGCCGTGCAGCTTCTGGAACTCGAAGTCGCGGCGGCCGCGCATCGCCCGCGCCATCCGGTGCACGGTGGCGATGGTCTGCGCGTTGTGGGTGGCGAACATCGGGTAGATCGCGTCGCCCGCATCGAGCAGCCGGCGCGCATTGGCGATGTAGCTGACGTCGGTGTTCTGCTTGCGGGTGAACAGCGGGTAGCCGGCCTGCCCGTCCATCTGCGCGCGCTTGACCTCGGCATCCCAGTAGGCGCCCTTGACCAGCCGCACCGGGATGCGCCGGCCCAGCTGGCCGGCCATGGCGGCGATGTGGTCGATCACGAACGGCGCGCGCTTCTGGTAGGCCTGCACGACGATGCCGAAGCCGTTCCAGCCGCGCAGCGACGCGTCCGCCAGCACCTGGAAGACCAGGTCCAGCGAGAGTTCGAGCCGGTCGGTTTCCTCGGCGTCGATGGTCAGCCCGATGTCGTACTGCTTGGCCAGCTGCGACAGTTCCAGCAGGCGGCCGCCCAGCTCGTCCAGCACGCGCGCGCGCTTGGCGTGCTCATAGCGCGGGTGCAGGGCGGACAGCTTGACCGAGATGCTGGGCGCGCCGAACACCGCGTCGGGCGCCTGCGTGCGGTGCGGCGCGTAGTCACGGCCGATCGCGTGGATCGCGCTGCGGTACGCCTCCTGGTAGCGCAGCGCGTCCTTCGTGGTCAGCGCGCCTTCGCCTAGCATGTCGAAGGAATAGCGGTAGTTCGCGCCTTCGCCCTTGCGGCTGCGTGCTAGCGCCTCGTCGATGGTCCGGCCCAGCACGAACTGGTGGCCCATGATCTTCATGGCCTGGCGCACGGCCAGCCGGATCATCGGCTCGCCGGCGCGGCCGACCAGGCGCTGGAAGGCGCCGTGGACGTCGCGCTTGGTGTCGTCGGCCAGGTCGACCAGCTTGCCGGTCAGCATCAGGCCCCAAGTGGAGGCGTTGACCAGCACCGAATCGGATTGGCCCAGGTGGCGCTTCCAGTTGGCGTCGCCCAGCTTGTCGCGGATCAGCGCGTCGGCGGTGTCCTGGTCCGGGATGCGCAGCAGCGCCTCGGCCACGCACATCAGCAGCACGCCCTCCTCGCTGCCGAGGTCGTACTGGCGCATGAAGGCTTCCACCACTCCCTGGTCGCGGGCGCGGGCGCGCACCCGGCGGACCAGGTCGGCGGCGACCGCTTGCGCGGCGTCGCGCTCAAGGGCGGGCAAACGGGCCCGTTCCAGCAGTTCGCGGACGTGGCTGGCTTCGTCGCGGATCCAGCCGGCGGTGATCGCGGCGCGCGGGGCGGGCGGGGCCGGAGCGAGCTCCGGGGCGAGGATTGGAGCAGGCGGAACGGGGGGGGATTCGATGCTCATGTGCCCGCAGGCGGCCGGTTGCAGGGGCGCATAGTGTAGATCGACGGCACGGAACCGGCATGTGCAGGTTGCCGTGGCCCCGCCGCGCCAGTAATCTTTGACACAGATCAAGACGGGTCGCGGTTTCTGCGCGAGCTTGATCCAGGTCAATACGGGTTGCGGTTTACTGACGGCCTGCGGGGGCGGGCAGTGCCTTGTCGGGCTGCATGCGGCTTCTTTTCAGGCTTCGCGTCGCCGCGATGCGTTTTCGAATCAAATTCAGGACATGTGGGGCTCGGTGTGATGACATCCCGTCGTTTCAAACAGTTGGCGCTGGCGGCCGCGATGGCCCTTGCGCTGCCGCTGGCGGTGCAGGCGCAGGATGCCGCGGCGGGTCCCGCCGATCCGCATCGCTGGCAGCTGAACATGGGGCCGGGCGTCACCCCCACCTCGCAGGCCGCCTACGACGCGCACATGGCGGTGCTGATCGTGTGCGTGGTGATCGGCGTGCTGGTGTTCGGCGCCATGGCCTTCGCCATGTTCAAGTTCCGCAAGTCCAAGGGCGCGGTGCCGGATACCGGTTTTACCCACAGCACCAAGCTGGAGGCGGTGTGGACGGCGATTCCGGTGTTGATCCTGATCGGCCTGGCGTTCCCGGCCACCAGCGGCCTGATGCGCATGTACGACGTGCGCGATTCGGCGATGACGGTGAAGGTCACCGGTTACCAGTGGATGTGGAAGTACGAGTACCTGGGCGAGGACGTGTCCTTCACCAGCCGCCTCGACCGGAAGCATGACGAACTGCGCCAGAGCGGCAAGGTCGTGACCGAGGCCGACGACCCGCACTACCTGCTGAACGTCGACAACGTGCTGGTGCTGCCGGTCGACACCAAGGTGCGCTTCGTGCTGACCGCCGACGACGTCATCCACTCCTGGTGGGTGCCGGCGCTGGGCTGGAAGCAGGACGCGGTGCCGGGCATCGTCAACGAGGCCTGGGCGCAGATCGAGAAGCCCGGCATCTACCGCGGCCAGTGCGCCGAGCTGTGCGGCAAGGACCACGGCTTCATGCCGATCGTGGTCAAGGCCGTGAGCAAGGCCGAATTCGCGCAGTGGCTGGCCGAAGAGAAGGCCAAGCGCGCGCCGGCCGTGCCGGCTCCGGCCGCTCCGGAAGCGGCCCCGGCTGCGGAAGCCGAAGCCGCGCCCGAGGCCACCGCTGCCGCCCCGCAAACCGCCCAGCCCGCCGCCGCGCAGGCCGGTTGATCCACGCATCGCATCCAGAAGGTTTCCCCATGTCCGCCACGCATCCCGACGCCGTCGGCCAGCACGACGCCCACGGCCATCACAAGCAGGGCTTCATTGAGCGCTGGTTCTTCTCGACCAACCACAAGGACATCGGCACGCTGTATCTGGTGTTCGCCTTCCTGATGGCGATCGTGGGCGCTGCGCTGTCGGTCGGCATCCGCGCAGAGCTGGCCACCCCGGGCCTGCAGCTGGTCAAACCGGAGTTCTTCAACCAGCTGACCACCATGCACGCGCTGGTGATGATCTTCGGCGCGATCATGCCGGCCTTCGTCGGCCTGGCCAACTGGATGATCCCGCTGCAGATCGGCGCGCCCGACATGGCGCTGCCGCGCATGAACAACTGGTCCTTCTGGATCATGCCGTTCGCGTTCGCGCTGCTGCTGCTGACCTTCTTCCTGCCGGGCGGCGCGCCCGGCGGCGGTTGGACCATGTATCCGCCGCTGTCGCTGCAGGGCGGCAGCAACCTGGCGTTCGCGATCTTCGCCATCCACATGATGGGCATCAGCTCGATCATGGGCGCGATCAACATCATCGCCACCGTGCTCAACATGCGCGCGCCTGGCATGGACCTGCTGAAGATGCCGATATTCTGCTGGACCTGGCTGATCACCGCGTTCCTGCTGATCGCGGTGATGCCGGTGCTGGCCGGCGCGGTGACCATGCTGCTGACCGACCGCTTCTTCGCCACCAGCTTCTTCAACGCGGCCGGCGGCGGCGACCCGGTGATGTACCAGCACATCTTCTGGTTCTTCGGGCACCCCGAGGTCTACATCATGATCCTGCCGGCGTTCGGCATCGTGTCGGAGATCATCCCGACCTTCAGCCGCAAGCCGCTGTTCGGCTACCAGGCGATGGTGTACGCCACCGCGGCGATCGCGTTCCTGTCGTTCATCGTGTGGGCGCACCACATGTTCACGGTGGGCATGCCGCTGGGTGGCGAGGTCTACTTCATGTTCGCCACCATGCTGATCTCGATCCCGACCGGCGTGAAGGTGTTCAACTGGGTCACCACCATGTGGCGCGGCTCGCTCACCTTCGAATCGCCGATGCTGTGGTCGATCGCGTTCGTGGTGCTGTTCACCATCGGCGGTTTCTCCGGCCTGATGCTGGCGATCGTGCCGGCCGACTTCCAGTACCACGACACCTACTTCGTGGTGGCGCACTTCCACTACGTGCTGGTGACCGGCGCGCTGTTCGCGATCATCGCCGCGATCTACTACTGGTGGCCGAAGTGGACCGGCCGCATGTACAGCGAGGGCCTGGCCAAGTTCCACTTCTGGTGGACCATGGTGTTCGTGAACCTGCTGTTCTTCCCGCAGCACTTCCTGGGCCTGGCCGGCATGCCGCGCCGCATCCCCGACTACAACGTGGTGTTCGCGGACTGGAACCTGATCAGCTCGGTCGGCGCGTTCGGCATGTTCGTCACCCCGTTCCTGATGGCCTTCATCCTGCTGCGTTCCAAGAAGCACGGCGCGGTGGCCGAAGCCCGCGCCTGGGAAGGCGCGCGCGGCCTGGAGTGGACGGTGCCGTCGCCGGCCCCGCACCACACCTTCGAGCGCCCGCCGGTCATCAAGGACGGCGACCTGGCCCACGGCGACGTCAGCCACTGACGCCGCCCGGAACCCGCCGATGCCCGTCGATCCCGCCACCGTCGATCCTGCCCTGGCAGCGCGCCGCAAGCGCGCCCGCCGCACGGCGCTGGTGTGTGCGCTGATTGCGGTCGCGGTGTACGCGGCGTTCTTCCTGTCCGGCGTGGTCGGCCGATGAGCGCCGCGCGCACCTTCGGCGTGTGGAAGATGGTGGGCGTGGCGGTGGCCGCGTTCGGCTTCGCCTTCTCGCTGGTGCCGCTGTACCGGATCGCCTGCGAGAAGGTGTTCGGGGTACGCCTGGAGCAGGGCCCGTCGGCTGCGGCGGGCGCCAGCGCCGCCAGCGACGACGCGCGCTGGGTGACGGTGCAGTTCGACGGCGGCGTGAACTCGAAGCTGCCCTGGCAGTTCGCGCCCGAGCAGCGCTCGATGCGGGTACAGCTGGGCCGCCAGTACGAGGCGCTGTACTTCGCCCGCAACACCGCCGACCGCGCGATCGTCGGCAGCGCCGTGCCTTCGGTGGCGCCGGCGCGCGCTTCCGGTTATTTCAACAAGACCGAATGCTTCTGCTTCACCGCGCAGACGCTGGCGCCGGGCGAGTCCCGCGACATGCCGGTGCGCTTTATCATCGATCCGGCGCTGCCGGCCGGGGTGAAGACAGTGACCCTGTCCTACACCTTCTACAAGAACGACGCCCAGACCGCCGCGCTCGCGGCAGCGACGGGCCACGCGGGCGCGGTCCGTTCCGCGCCCTGATCCTCCGCCAAGACCCAACCGGAAAATCGCCATGGCCAATGCCCACGCCGCCCAAGGCAGCCACGACCAGGACACCTACTTCGTCCCGCACAGCAGCAAGTGGCCGCTGTTCGCCTCGGTTGCCCTGTTCACCACCATGGTGGGTTTCGCCACCTGGCTGAACGAAGTCAGCTGGGGGCGCACCGTGTTCTTCGTCGGCATCGCCGGCCTGCTGGCGATCCTGTTCAAGTGGTTCGGCGACGTGATCCGCGAGTCGGTGGCCGGCCGCTACAACAAGCAGGTCGACGTGTCCTTCCGCATGGGCATGGTCTGGTTCATCCTTTCGGAAGTGTTCTTCTTCGCGGCGTTCTTCGGCGCGCTGTTCTACACCCGCCAGTTCGCGCTGCCGTGGCTGAATGGCGAAGGCCACGGCGCGATGACCAACAGCCTGCTGTGGCCCGGCTTCGCCGGCGGTTGGCCGAGCAACGGCCCGGGCGCGATCGGCGGCACCTACCAGACCGTGCCGGCCTGGGGCCTGCCGCTGCTCAACACCCTGATCCTGCTGGCCTCCGGCGTCACCGTGACCATTGCCCACCACGCCCTCAAGGCCGGCAAGCGGGGCGCGCTGCTGCTGTTCCTCGGCCTCACCGTGCTGCTCGGCAGCGTGTTCCTGTTCTTCCAGGCCGAGGAATACATCCACGCCTACAGCGAGCTGAACCTGACCCTGGGGTCGGGCATCTACGGCTCCACCTTCTTCATGCTGACCGGTTTCCATGGCGCGCACGTGACCCTCGGCACCATCATGCTGGCGATCATCTGGCTGCGCTGCCTGAAGGGCCACTTCAGCAAGGATGACCATTTCGCGTTCGAAGCGGTGGCCTGGTACTGGCACTTCGTCGACGTGGTGTGGCTGGGCCTGTTCCTGTTCGTCTACGTGCTCTGAGGGTTTCCTTCCCCTGCCCGGGGAAGGTGGCGCGAAGCGCCGGATGCGGGTCCGGGAACCGATCGCCGTCCCGGGCCCTTCATCCCGAGCCTCCCGCGGCGAGCGGGACAGGAAAGACAAAGGCCGGCATTGCCGGCCTTTGTTCTGGGGCTGCAGCCAGCCGGGTCAGGCCGGGCTTCGGCCCACCCCGTGCGGCGTGATCCAGCCCTGATGGATGGCCAGCACGACGAACAGGATCAGCGCGACGCTCAGGGCGATGCGCTTGGTGAGTGAATTCACGGTGCGCTTGGTCTGGCCCTTGTCCGCCAGCATGTAGTACAGGCCCGCGCCCAGGTTCCAAAGGATGAGAATCAGGATCCCGACGATGAGCAGGGCTTTCAGCGAATCGCTCATGTATTGCTCCGTGCCTCGGGCACCGCGTGCCCGTGCGCCATTATCGCAGCAGCGGGACCTCCAGCGGTGAACTCCCCAGCGCGACGGCTGCTGGGGTGGTGGCTGCTGGCGCTGCTGGTGGCGGCTGGCTTCGCCCACCTGGGCCGCTGGCAGCTGGCGCGCATGCACGAGAAGGAGGCGATGCTGGCGGCGGCGTCCGCGGCGCTGGACCATGCGCATCCGCAACCGCTCCTGCTGGCCTCCGACCCGACGCGCGCGCAGGGCTACGACTGGGCGGCCGGGGGCGGCACGCTGCTCGATGCCAGCCTGTGGCTGGATGCCCAGCAGCGGGGTGGCCGCGTCGGCGTGCGGCTGTACTGCGTGTTGCTGCCGGACGACGGTGCGCAGGCGCTGCTGTTGGACGCCGGGTGGTGGCCACTTGCGGGCGATCGCCGCTTGCCCGAAGCCGGTTGCCCCGCGGGCACCGGCCAGGCCGTGCGCGGCCTGCTGGCGCCGCCGCCGACGCCCGGCCTTGCGCATGGCAATGCGCTTGCGGAACAGGCGGGCAAGCGCTGGCTGGCGTCGCGGATGGACCTGCCGGCAGTCGCGAAGGCGCTGGGTCTGCGCGTGGCGATCGCGCCGCGCGTGCTGCGGCTGGATCCGCAGCGCGAACCCGGCGATGCCGGCTTGATGGCGGCCACGGGCGAGCGGGACCTCGACATCCTGCCCAACACGATGCCGCCGGAGCGCCACCTCGGCTATGCGGTGCAATGGTTCGGGCTGGCGCTGACCGTGCTGGTCGTCGCCGCCACCCTCACGTTCAGAATGAAGAAGAAAGCGAGATGACGGAATCCAATCCGGCGCCGGCGGCACAACGCCGCAACCGCGCCGCCCTGTTGGTGGTCCTGGTGATGTTCTTCGGCGGCATGCTGGTCGCCGGTGCGCTGCGGTTTTCCGGCTGGCGCCCGGACGGTATGAAGAACAAGGGCGAGATGCTGCAACCCTATGCCGACCTGCGCGCGTACGCCCCGACCCTCGCCGATGGCCGGAAGTACGCCTGGCAGGACAGCCCACGCACTTGGCGGATCGTGGCGATGCCGCGCGACTGCGATGGCGCGCGCCGCGAAGCCTGCACCCGCCTGCTCGGCGACCTGGACAAGGTCTGGCGGCTGATGGGCCGCAATGCGGACCGGGTCCACGTGCTCTGGGCCGGGGCGCCGCCGGTGGACGTCAGCACCCTGCGCGAAGTCCACCTGGTGCGCGCCGATGGCCGCCTGCGCGAGGTGCTGGTGCGCAACGGCAGGGACACCGCGGACGGCGATCCGGTCTGGCTGGTGGACCCCAACGGTTTCGTGGTGCTGCGCTACGCTGCCGGTTCCGATCCGGGCGACTTGCGCAGCGATCTTGCGCGCTTGCTGAGGATCAACTGAGTCATGAACGCGATGCCCATCACCCAGCCGTCCTATCTCTATCGCCACTTCCACCGAATCGCCTGGCTGGCGGTGCTGCTGGCGACCTGCGTGATCGTGTTCGGCGCCTTCGTGCGGCTGTCCAATGCCGGCCTGAGCTGCCCCGACTGGCCCACTTGCTACGGCAAGGCGACCTGGCCGACGCACGCTGACCAGGTCGCCGACCACGCCGCCACCGCGATCCGTCCGGTGGTCCCGGGCAAGGCCTGGCTGGAGCAGTTCCACCGCATCATCGCCGGGCTGCTGGGCGTGCTGGTGCTGTCGCTGGCCCTGCTGGCGACGCGCCGGCGGCCGCGCGGCTGGCTGCACGTGGTGGGTGCGGCCACCGCAGTGGCGGTGGCGATCCCGCTCTACATGCGCGGCATGCACGTGTCCGCTTCCGCGCTGGCGGTGGTGGGCGAAGCGTTGCTGCTGGCCGGTGCACTGCGCTGGTCGAACGTGGATCTGGCCCGCGCTAGCACCCTGACCCTGGCGGTGATCATCTTCCAGGCCCTGCTGGGCATGTGGACGGTGACCTGGCTGCTCAAGCCCATCGTGGTCATGGGCCACCTGCTGGGGGGGCTGACCACCTTCGCGTTGCTGGTGTGGATCGCATGGCGGGCCACCGGCATCCCGATCGTCAGCGGCGACGCACGCCGGTTGCGCCTGCTGCTGGGCGTCGGCTTGGCGCTGCTGGCGGTGCAGATCGCGCTGGGCGGCTGGACCTCGGCCAACTACGCGGCGCTGGCCTGCGGCACCGATTTCCCGAAATGCGCGGGGGCGTGGTGGCCGGAGCATGATTTCGGCGAGGCGTTCGTGCTGTGGCGCGGCATCGGCGTCGATTACGAAGGCGGCATCCTCGACAACGCCGCGCGCGTGGCGATCCAGCTGGCGCACAGGATGATGGCGGTGGTGGTGGCCTGCTACCTGCTGTTCATGGCCGTGCGGCTGTTGCGCATGCCCGGACTGCGCGGCTGGGGCAGCACGCTGGCGGTGCTGGTCTGCATCCAGTTCGGGCTGGGCATCGCCAACGTGGTGCTGTCGCTGCCGCTGAAGATCGCGGTGTTGCACAACGCCGGCGCAGTGGCACTGCTGTTCGTGCTGGTCACCCTGCTGGCGCGCCTGCGCCTGCCGGAAGCCTGAGCATGGCCGGCCCGCGCTGGTCGCAATACTGGGCGGTGACCAAGCCGCGCATCGTGGCGCTGATCGTGTTCACCGCGATCATCGGCATGCTGCTGGCGATCCGTCCCGGCGAGGCATGGCCGTGGTCGCGGCTGCTGGCGGGCAGCATCGGCATCTGGATGGCCGCGGCCAGCGCCGCGGCGATCAACCATCTGCTGGACTCGCGCATCGACAAGCTGATGGCGCGCACCGCCGAGCGTCCGCTGGCCACCGGCGCGCTGCGCCCGGCGCAGGTGCTGGGCTTCGCCCTGCTGCTGGGCGCGCTGTCGATGGCGATCCTGGCGCTGTGGGTGAACTGGATCTGCGCGCTGCTGACCTTCGCCGGCCTGATCGGCTACGCGATCATCTACACCGGCTTCCTCAAGCGCGCCACGCCGCAGAACATCGTGATCGGCGGGCTGGCCGGCGCGGTGCCGCCGCTGCTGGGGTGGGCGGCCGTGACCGGCATGCAGCGCGAGTGGGACTGGGCGCATGCGCTGCTGCTGGTGCTGATCATCTTCGTGTGGACGCCGCCGCATTTCTGGGCGCTGGCGATCTTCCGCCGCGAGGACTATTCGCGCGCGCTGGTGCCGATGCTGCCGGTGACCCACGGCGTGACCTACACGCGCTGGCAGATCCTGCTCTACACGATCCTGCTGGTGGTGGTGACGGTGCTGCCCTGGGCCACCCACATGAGCGGAGTGTTCTACCTCGCCGGCGCGCTGGTGCTGGGCGCGGTGTTCCTCTGGTACGCGTGGAAGCTGCTGGACCCGCCGGACGAGTTCTTCGCGATGCGCACGTTCAAGTACTCCATCGTGTACCTGATGGCGCTGTTCGCCTTCCTGCTGGTCGACCACTGGCTGATGCCGCTGTTCGAGGCCGCGCCGGCGCTGGAGTTCGCGCCCGCGCCGTGAGCGACCTGTTTGCCGCGCAGGCGCAGCGTACGCCGCTGGGCCGGCAGGCCTGGCTGCTGCACGGGTTCGCGCTGCCATTCGCGGACGCGTTGTTGGCCGGGATCGAGGCGATCGCCGCGGCCGCGCCGTTCCGCCACCTGGTCACGCCGGGCGGCCACGTGATGCAGGTGGCGATGACCAACTGCGGCACGTTCGGCTGGTGCAGCGACCGCCGCGGCTACCGCTACGAGCGATGCGACCCTATCTCCGGCCAGCCGTGGCCATCGCTCCCGGGCGCGTTCCTGCAGCTCGCGCGCGAGGCCGCGGCCGCGGCCGGCTTCGACGGCTACGTGCCGGATGCCTGCCTGGTCAACCGCTACGCGCCCGGCACCCGGCTGTCGCTGCACCAGGACCGCGACGAGGACGACCGCGTCGCGCCGATCGTCTCGGTGTCGCTGGGCCTGCCGGCCACCTTCCTGTTCGGCGGCTTCGCGCGAGCAGACAGGACGGTGCGCATGCCGCTGGCGCATGGCGACGTGGTGGTCTGGGGCGGCGTGGATCGCATGCGTTTCCACGGCGTGCTGCCGGTGCCGCCGGGGCGCGATCCGCGGACCGGCGATGCGCGCCTCAACCTGACCTTCCGCAAGGTCCGCTGAGCACCGCAAGAACCGGGATGTGCGCCTGGGCCGGCGGGACTACAGTGGCGCCATGAACGCCGATGCGACCGCCCCCGACCGCGACGCTGCCCGGATTGCCGCCGCCTGCCGGCGGATCGAACAGGCCGAGACGCCGCCTGCGCTGGACGCACTGGCGCGCGAGGCCGGGCTCAGTCCGCACCACTTCCATCGCGTATTCAAGGCGGTGACCGGGCTGACGCCCAAGGCCTACGCGCAGGCGCACCGGGGGCGGGCGCTGCGCGCGGCGCTGGCGCGGCCCGGCGCGAAGGTGGTGGATGCCGCGTTCGACGCCGGCTTCAACGCGGCCAGCCGCTTCTACGACAGCGCCGACGCGCTGCTGGGCATGAAGCCGGCGCAGTACCGGGATGGCGGTGCCGACACGCGGATCATGTTCGCCATCGCCCAGTGCGCGCTGGGCGCGCTGCTGGTGGCGCGCAGCCAGCGCGGACTGTGCGCGATCTCGCTGGGCGACGATCCCGACGCGCTGCTGCGCGAGTTGCAGGACCGCTTCCCGCGCGCCGAGCTGGTGGGCGGCGACGCGGCGTTCGAGCAGCTGGTGGCGCAGGTGGTCGGCTTCGTGGAAGCGCCGCGCATCGGGCTGGACCTGCCGCTGGACATCCGCGGCACCGCCTTCCAGCAGCGCGTGTGGGAGGCGCTGCGCAAGGTCCCGGCGGGCGCGACGGTCAGCTACGCCGAGATCGCCGCCCGCATTGGCAGCCCCGGGGCGGTGCGCGCGGTGGCGCAGGCCTGCGCGGCCAACCGGCTGGCGGTGGCGATTCCCTGCCATCGCGTGGTGCGCAGCGACGGTGCGCTGTCCGGCTACCGCTGGGGCATCGCGCGCAAGCAGCAGCTGCTGGCGCGGGAGCGCGGCGCGGACTGAGGCTCAGCGCTGCAGCATCGCCTGCAGCAGTGCGCGCAGTTCCTGCTTGTCCGCCTCGCCCAGGCTGCCGTCGCGCTGTTGCTGCTGCAGTTCCTCGATGCGCTGCTGCTGCACCAGCTTCTCCAGCTGGGCGATGGCGTCGGTGAACTCCATGCGCAGGTCGGGCTCCTCGCCGGGCAACTCCAGCACGGCGAGCTTCTGCAGCGCCGCCAGTTCGTCGCGGCCTTCGAAATGCTCCAGCAGCGCGCCGGTAGTGATGTCCGGGCGTTCGCGCACCAGCAGTACCAGTTCGGACAGCAGCTCGATGCCGGGCTGGCGCAGCGTGGCGAAGCGGTAGGGCGGCTGCAGCTCCAGCGCGAAGCCCGGGCGGTGCAGCAGATGGGTGATCGCGGTGCGGATCAGGCTGGGCTTCTGCGCGGGCTGCCCGCGCATCTGCGCGTTCGCGCGCTGGGCGGGCAGCTTTCCCTGCGGCGGGCTGGTGCGCGCGCCGACCCCGGTCAGCTCGGTCAGGCGCTGGCGCATCAGGTCGCCGAACGCGCCGTCGGGAATCTGCGCCAGCAGCGGCTTGCAGCGTTCGGCCAGGCGCGCCTTGCCGTCGAGGCTGGACAGGTTCACGTCGACGGACAGCTGGGTGAAGAAGAACTCCGACAGCGGCGTGGCCCCGCGCAGGCGCGCGTCGAACCCGTCCACGCCCTCCTGGCGCACGATCGAATCCGGGTCCTCGCCCTCGGGCAGGAACAGGAACAGCGCCTGCCGCCCGTCCTTCATCCGCGGCAGTACCGACTCCAGCGCCTTCCACGCGGCGCTGCGGCCGGCGCGGTCGCCGTCGAAGCAGAAGTACACGTCCGGCGCGTTGCGGAACAGCAGCTCGGCGTGGTCCGGGGTGGTCGCGGTGCCCAGCGTGGCAACCGCCTGCGACACGCCGTACTGCGCCAGCGCCACCACGTCCATGTAGCCCTCGACCACGATCAGCCGCTCCAGCTTCTGGTTGGCCTGCTTTGCCTGCCACAGGCCGTACAGTTCGCGGCCCTTGTGGAACAGCGGGGTTTCCGGCGAATTGAGGTACTTCGGCGAGTCCTCGGGATCGATGACGCGGCCGCCAAAGGCAATCGTGCGCCCGCGGCGATCAAAGATCGGGAACATCAGCCGGTCGCGGAACTTGTCGTAGACGTGGCCCTTGTCGTTCTTCGAGAACAGCCCGCCGCGCTCCAGCAGCTGCATGCGTTGCGGATCGGTGCCCAGCGCGTCGCGCAGCCCGGAGAAGCCGTCCGGCGCATAGCCGATGGCGTAGCGCTCCACGATTTCCGCGGCGATGCCGCGCCTGTCGACGTAGGCGCGCGCTTTGTCGCTGCGCGCCAGCTGGGTGCGGAAGAAGGTGGACGCCGCTTCCATCGCGCCGTACAGGTCGCGCGTTTCGGGATTGGCGTTGCGCTGCGCGGTGTCGCGCGGCACTTCCAGGCCGACGCGCCGGGCCAGTTCCTCGACCGCGTCGAGGAACTCCAGCCGGTCGTACTGCATCAGGAAGCTGATCGCGGTGCCGTGCGCGCCGCAGCCGAAGCAGTGGTAGAACTGCTTGGTCGGCGAGACCGTGAAGCTGGCGCTGCGCTCGTCGTGGAACGGGCAGCGCGCCGCATATTCCTTGCCCTGGCGCTTCAGCGGCACCCGCGCGCCGACCACCTCGACGATGTCGGAGCGGGCGAGGAGGTCATCGATGAAGGCGTCAGGGATGCGCGCCATGCCCACGATCCCGTGCTGCAAGCGCGCCCGACTGGTGCACGGCGGCGCGCCCGGCTCCGCCCCATGCGGGTGCGGTCGCGGCGCGGCCATCGATGAAGGCGTCGGGAGTGCGGGCCATTGCGTCAGCCGGTGGCCGGGTTCAGAGCTCGTCGCGGGCGGCCAGCGCGTGCAGCGCCGCGCCCTCCAGCCGCTGCACGGTCCACTCGTCCATGCCCGTCGCGCCGATGCGGCGGTAGAAGCCGATGGCGGGCTCGTTCCAGTCCAGCACGCTCCATTCGAAGCGGCCGCAGTCGCGCTGCACGGCGATGCGCGCCAGCGCGGCCATCAGGTGCTTGCCGAGGCCGGCGCCGCGCGCGGCCGGGCGCACGAACAGGTCCTCGAGGTACAGCCCGCGCTTGCCGAGGAAGGTGCTGAAGTTGTGGAAGAACAGGGCGAAGCCGGCCGGCTCGCCATCCAACTCGCCGATCAGTACTTCGGCGGCGGGGCGCTCGCCGAACAGCTGCGCGCGCAGGTCGTCGTCGGTGGCGACCGCGGCATGCGCCAGCCGTTCGTAGTCGGCCAGCTCGGCGATCAGCTGGCGGATCAGCGGCACGTCGCCGGCCGTGGCGGGCCGGATCGAAAGCACGGGGGCGGTGGATGCCATGGGTGTCCTCGCAGGGGCGCCGGGGTGGACATCATCCCCGATCCGCCGACGGGCCGCCGGCGGTGGCGCGGATGGGGCGGCTCAGCCGAGTTTCTGCTTGACCAGCTTCGACACCAGGCCCATGTCGGCCTGGCCGGCCAGCGCGGGCTTCAGCACGCCCATCAGCTTGCCCATGTCGGCGGCGGAGGCCGCGCCGGTGGCGGCAATCGCCTTGTCGATCTCGGCCAGGATCGCGGCCTCGTCCAGCTTGGCGGGCAGGTAGGTTTCGATCACGCCCATCTCGTAGCGCTCCACCGCGGCGAGGTCTTCGCGGGCGGCGGCTTCGTACTGGGTGATGGAATCCTTGCGCTGCTTGACCATCTTCTCCAGCACGGCCAGCACCAGCGGGTCGGTCATCTCCACCCGCTCGTCGACTTCCTTCTGCTTGATGGCGGCGTTGATCAGGCGGATGACGGCCAGGCGGTCCTTCTCGCCGGCCTTCATCGCGGCCTTCATGTCATCGGTGAGCTGCTGCTTGAGGCTCATGGCGTGCTCCATCGGGCGTGCTTCATCCGAAGCGGGAATGCAGAAACGCGAAAAGCCGGCCACGCTCGCGCGTGCCGGCTTCCGCAGCCAACCACCGCGCTCAGTACAGGCGCTGGCGCTTGGTGACGTCGCGCGAGCTGCGGCGGGCCTGACGCTTGACGGCGGCGGCGGCCTTGCGCTTGCGCTCCTGGGTCGGCTTCTCGTAGAACTCGCGCTTGCGGGTTTCGGCCAGCACGCCGGCCTTCTCGCAGGTGCGCTTGAAGCGGCGCAGGGCAAACTCGAACGGTTCGTTTTCGCGGACTTTGACGCTGGGCATCGGGGAATCTCGTGACTGGAGAATTCGCCCGGACAAGTGGGCGAGCCGCGCATGATAGCAGCAGCCCCGGTTTCGGCGCAAGATAGGGGGATGAACGTCCTCGGCATCGAATCCTCCTGCGACGAAACCGGCGTCGCGGTCTACGACACCGGCGCGGGCGGCCTGCGCGCCCATGCGGTCTACAGCCAGATCGCCCTGCACGCCGAATACGGCGGGGTGGTGCCGGAACTGGCCAGCCGCGACCACGTGCGCAAGCTGCTGCCGCTGATCCGCCAGACCCTGGCCGAGGCCGGCCTGTCCACCGCCGACATCGATGGCGTGGCCTATACCGCCGGCCCCGGGCTGGTGGGGGCGCTGCTGGTCGGCGCGGGCGTGGCCCGCTCGCTGGCGTGGGCGCTGGACGTGCCGGCGATCGGCGTGCACCACATGGAGGGCCACCTGCTGGCGCCGCTGATCGAAGAAGACGCGCCGCAGCCGCCGTTCGTGGCCCTGCTGGTGTCCGGCGGCCATACCCAGCTGGTGGCGGTGGAGGCGATCGGCCGCTACCGGCTGTTGGGCGAAACCCTGGACGACGCCGCCGGCGAAGCCTTCGACAAGACCGCCAAGTTGATGGGCCTGCCTTATCCGGGCGGGCCGCAGCTGGCGAAGCTGGCCGAGCAGGGCGTGCCGGGGCGCTTCAAGTTTTCCCGGCCGATGACCGACCGGCCGGGGCTGGACTTCAGCTTCAGCGGCCTGAAGACGCAGGTGCTGCTGGCGTGGCGCGACTGCGACCAGTCCGAACAGACCCGCGCCGACATCGCCCGCGGCTTCGAGGATGCGGTGGTGGACACCCTGGCGATCAAGTGCGCGCGCGCGCTGGATGCGGCCGGCACCGACACCCTGATCGTGGCCGGCGGCGTGGGCGCCAACCGGCGGTTGCGCGCGAAGCTGATCGAGATGTGCGAAAAGCGCGGCGGCCGCGCCTGCTTCCCGCGCCCGGCGCTGTGCACCGACAACGGCGCGATGATCGCGTTCGCGGGCGCGCTGCGGCTGGCCGCCGGCCAGCGCGACGATGCCGCGATCCGCGCGGTGCCGCGCTGGGACATGGCGACGCTCGCGGCGGTGTGAGCGGGCGGGCGCTCCACGGCCCGGCCGGCCAGCGTGGACGGGTTGTTAAGCTGTGCATCCAATCTTCCTTCCGTCGCGGTATCCGATTCTCCGGAAACGCGAAAACGCCATGACCGACACTGTTTTCATCGAAGGCCTGCGCCTTGACGCCCTGATCGGCGTGCACGACCGCGAGCGCCACGCCACCCAGCCGCTGCTGCTGGACATCCGCATGCGCTTCGACAACCGCATCGCCGCCAGCAGCGACAGCCTGGCCGACGCGCTGGACTACGAGGCGGTGAGCCTGCGGCTGGCCGAGTACGTGGCGCAGACCGACTTCATGCTGGTGGAGACCCTGGCCGAATGCTGCGCCGACCTGATCCTGACCGAGTTCGGGGCCAAGGCGGTGCGGCTGAAGTTGTCCAAGCCGGACGCGCTGGCGAACGCCGCGGCGGTGGGCGTGGAGATCGAGCGCGGGAGCTTCTCCTGATGGGCGTCGTGCTGGTCACCGGCGCCTCGCGCGGAATCGGCCGCGCCATCGTCGAGCGCTTCGCCCGCGAGGGCGCCACCGTGATCGCCTGCGCGCGTGGGCAGGCGGCGCTGGACGCGCTGCGCGTCGAACTGCCGCAGGTCGAATGCCATGCCTGCGACATGCGCGACGGCGATGCCGTGGACGCGCTGGCCCGCGACGTGCTGGCCAAGCACGGCGCCATCGACCTGCTGGTGAACAATGCCGGCGCGTTCCGTCCCGGCGGGATCGCCGGCGAGGACGACGACGCGCTGCTGGACATGCTGCAGGCCAACCTATTCGGGGCCTACCGGCTGACCAAGCGGCTGCTGCCGAAGATGGTCGAGCGGCGCAGCGGCATGGTGCTGAACGTGTGCAGCACCGCCTCCATCGCCGCCTATCCGAACGGCGGTTCCTACAGCATCGCCAAGCATGCGCTGTACGGCTTCTCGCGCAACCTGCGCGAGGAAATGAAACCGCATGGCGTGCGCGTGGTGGCGCTGCTCCCGGGCGCGACCCTGACCGCCTCGTGGGACGGCGTGCCGCTGCCGCCGGAACGGCTGATGCCGGCGGCGGACGTGGCGGAGATGGCGTGGACGGCGTGGTCGCTGTCGGCGCGCAGCGTGGTCGAGGACATCCTGATGCGCCCGCAGCTGGGCGACATCGGCGAGGCGGATTTCCCATGAGCGCGGCCGTCACCATCCGCCTGGCCAAGCAGAACATGAAGTTCTCGGCGGCCCACTTCACCATCTTCAGCGCCACCGAACGCGAACGCCTGCACGGCCACAACTTCACCGTCGAGGTCGACATCGACGCGCGCATGCTGGGCAACGGCATGTGCTTCGACTACGGCATCTACAAGGACCGCGTGGTTGCGCTGTGCCGCGAACTGAACGAGTGGACCATCCTGCCGACGCGCTCGCCCTATCTGCGCATCGAGGAGGGCGACGGCCACGTGTACGCCCACTTCAACGGCCAGCGCATCCCGTTCCTGCGCGGCGACGTGCTGCTGCTGCCGATCGAGAACGCCACCCTGGAGGAGTTCGCGTACTGGTTCCTGCAGCGGCTGTGCGAGGACCGCGACGCGCTGCGCGCGCACGCCATCGCGGCGATCGAGGTGCGGGTTTTTTCCGGGCCGGGACAGAGCGCCGGCCGGCGCATGGAGGTCAACTGATGGCCGCTTCCACGCTGCCGGTGCCGTCCGTCGATGCGCAGGCGCACAGCGCGCACCTGCGCGAGGTGATCCAGGAACAGATCATCGGCGCCGGCGGGCGCATCCCGTTCTGGAAGTTCATGGAGCTGGCGCTGTACGCGCCGGGGCTGGGCTACTACAGCGCCGGCGCGCACAAGTTCGGCCCGGGCGGGGACTTCACCACCGCGCCAGAGCGCTCGCCGCTGTTCTCGGCCTGCGTGGCCGACGCGCTGGCGCCGGCGCTGCGGCAGGCGGGCAAGGGCGCGGTGTTCATGGAGGTGGGCGGCGGCAGCGGCGCCTTCGCCGAAGCCTGCCTGGATAGGCTGCAGGCGCTGGACATGCTGCCGGCGCGCTACGCGATCCTGGAGCCCAGCGCCGACCTGCGCCAGCGCCAGCGCGAACGCTTGCAGGCGCGCCTGGCGCCCGACCGCTTCGCCCGCGTGGAATGGCTGGACGGTCCGATCGCGGAGCCGTGGGACGGCGTGCTGTTCGCCAATGAGGTGATCGATGCGCTGCCGGCGCCGCGCTTCGTCATCCGCGCCGGCGAGGTGCTGGAGGAATGCGTGGCGCTGGATGGCGAAGGCCATTTCGTGCGCAGCGAGCAGCCGGCGGATGCGATGTTGGCGGCCGCCGTGCGCCGCATCGAATCGCAGCTGCCGGAACCGTTCGCCGAGGGTTACCGCAGCGAGGTGCTGGCGCAGCTGCCGTACTGGCTGCAGGCGGTGGCCGGCGGGTTGCGCAACGGCGCGCTGCTGTTCATCGACTACGGCTATGCGCGCAGCGAGTACTACCAGCCCGGCCGCGACGACGGCACCCTGCGCGCGTTCCGCCAGCACCACGTGACCAATGACGTGTTCGCCTGGCCTGGACTGCAGGACATCACCGCCTCGGTGGATTTCACCGCGCTGGCCGAAGCCGGCGTGGGTGCGGGCTTCGAGTTCTCCGGCTATTGCTCGCAGGCCAGCTTCCTGCTGGGCAACCGCCTGCAGGACAACCTTGTCGCCGCCGAAGCGCAGGCGGCCGACGAAGTGGCGCGCCACAACCTGCGCCAGCAGGCCAAGATCCTGACCCTGCCCAGCGAGATGGGCGAGCGCTTCCAGGCGATCGGCTTCCAGCGCGGCGTCGAGCTGGATGCCGCGTTCCTGATTGGCGACCTGAGCCACCGCCTGTGAGCCGCCGCCGATGAACCGCGCCCCGCGCATCGGCCGCTCGCTCAAGCCGTTCCGGCGGCCGTGGCTGTGGGCCGGGCTGTGGATGCTGGCGATCGCCGCGGTCGTGATCGGCTCGCTGCTGCCCGGCAAGGACCTGCCGCCGCTGCCGGTCAGCGACAAGCTGGAGCATTTCGCGGCCTACGCGGCGCTGTCGGCGGGCGCGGTGCAGCTGTTCGCGCGGCGGCTGTCGTGGGGCTTCATCTGCCTGCTGCTGGTGCTGATGGGGATCGGCCTGGAATACCTGCAGGCGTCGATGAAGCTGGGGCGGATGCTGGATCGCAACGACGCGCTGGCGAATACCTTCGGGGTCCTGCTTGGGCTGGCCACCGCATTCACGCCGCTGCGCGATGCGCTGCTGCGGCTGGATGGCGGCCGCTGACGGACGCCGCCCGGCGGTGCCGCCGGCACCCGTTGGATCGGGGGCGGACGCGCCGCTCAGCTGCGCGCTGCGGTGATCGCGGCGATCCGCGCCTTGCGCAGCGCCTCGCCGAAGGCCGGGCCGGTGGCGCCCTGCGCGGCGACATCCGCGCCGCGCACCGCCATCGCCGCCGCATGCAGGCGACGCAGGGTGTCGGCCTGCGGATAGTCTGCTTCGGCCATGCCGGCGCGGCCGCGCGCATCGGCCTCGCAGACGGTAGCGAGCTGGTCGATGCGGGCCGGCTTGCGGAAACCGTCGCAGCGCGCGATCAGATCAACCACGGTCGCGGCCTTCAGCTCGGCGATGCGATGGACGTTGAGGTGCTCGCGGCAGCAGGCCACCGCCAGCTCGCGGTGTTCGTTCGGTACTTTCAGCCGCTGGCTCATGGCGATGGCGGGGGCGACGCCGCGCTGCTCGTGCATCAGGTGCTTCGGCAGCACGTGCGCGGGCGTCAGCGCCTTGCCAAGGTCATGGCAGAGCGCGGCGTAGCCGACCAGGTCGTCGCCAGGGGCGAGCCCTGCGGCCATGTCGCAGACCAGTTCCTGATGCAGCCCGGTATCGATCTCCGGGTGGTATTCGGCGCGCTGCGGCACGCCGTACAGCGCATCCACTTCCGGCAGCACCGCGCGCAGCGCGTCGGCCGCGCGCAGGGTGCGCAGGAAGGCGCCGGGCGCGGGGGCGCGCAGCGCCTTCGCCAATTCCTGCCAGACCCGCTCCGGCACCAGTGCGGCCAGCTCGCCGCTGGCGGCCATCTGCCGCATCAGCGCCAGCGTGTCCGGGGCGACGCTGAAACCCAGCGGCGCGAAGCGCGCCATGAAGCGGGCCGCGCGCAGCACCCGCAGCGGGTCTTCGACGAAGGCCTCGCCGACGTGGCGCAGCACGCGGGCGTCGATGTCGCGCGCGCCGCCGAATGGATCGACCAGCGTGCCGTCTTGCGCACGCGCGATCGCATTAATGGTGAAGTCGCGGCGGCGCAGGTCGTCTTCCAGCGTCACCGACGGCTCGGCATGCACCACGAAGCCGGTATAGCCGCGCCCGGACTTGCGCTCGGTGCGCGCCAGTGCGTGTTCTTCGCCGGTATCGGGATGCAGGAACACCGGGAAGTCGCGGCCCACCTGCCGATAGCCGGCGTCCAGCATCTGCTGCACGCTGGCACCAACCACCACGAAGTCGCGGTCGCCCGGCGGCAGGCCGAGCAGGGCATCGCGCACGGCTCCGCCGACGAGGTAGGTCTTCACGTTGTCGGCAAGCGCACGCATCTGCGGATGATGCCCCAGCGCGCTACCTGCGGCGCTTGCCGGGCTTCGCCGGCGCAGGTGCCAGGGGCGAGGCCGCGGGCTCCGCCGGGCAGGCGAACGCCTTGCGCGGGCCGGTCGTGATCCCCTGCATGCGCTCGGTCAGGCGCAGCGCGCTGCCGTCCAGGCGCCAGTCGTAGATCGTGCTGAAGCTGAGCACGCGCGCCACGTATTCGCGGGTTTCCCTGTAGCTGATGGTCTCGATCCAGAAGTCCGGGTCCATCGCCGGGCGCTGCGACACCCACCGGTTCAGCGGGGTCGGGCCGGCGTTGTAGCCGGCGATGACCTGGTAGGGCTTGCCGCCGTAGCGGTCCATCAGCTGGCGCAGGTAGGCGGTGCCGATGGCGATGTTGGTATCGGCGTCGTACAGCGTGTCGGCGCCGCGCCAGGGCAGGCCGATCTTCGCGGCGATCGCCGCGCCAGTGGCGGGCACCACCTGCATCAGCCCGCGCGCGTCGGCGCTGGAGCGGGCATTCGGGTCGAACACGCTCTCGGCGCGGATCTCGGCAGCCACCCAGGCAGGATCCAGCTGGTTGCGTGCGGCTTCGCGGCGGATCGTCGCGTCGTGGTGCAGCGGGAAGCGCAGCCGATACAGGCGCTGTTCCTGCGGATGGCGCTTGCCATCGACGTTGACCAGGCCGAACACGCCGCGGTCGAACCAGCCGTTGTCCTGCGCCACCTCCACCGCCAGCCGCCGCTGTTCGTCGCTGAAGCGCGTCAGCGCGGCGTTCCACTCGCGCGCAGCCCAGCCCCTGCGGTCGAGCTGGAACAGCTGCACGGCGCGGACGATGGCAGGATCGCGGGCGATGGCCTGTTTCAGCGCCGGCGTCGGCGCGGGCAACCAGGGGCACAGCGCGTAGGGTTGGCCGAGGCGGTCGGCAGCAAGGAAGCCGTGGAAGTCGGGCTTGCGCGCGGCCTGTGCGTACAGCGCCTTGGCGCCAGCCGCGTCGCCGGTCAGCTCGCTGGTGCGGGCGCCGAAGTACAGCCAGCGCGAATCGTTGCGCTGCGCGTCCGGCATGCGCCTGATCGCGGCCAGCGCGGCGGCCCAGTCGCTGCGCGAAAGCGCCTCGCGCACACGCCATTCGTGCAGGCTGTCGTCATAGGCCGATGCCGGGACGCGGGCGAGGCGGCGCGCGGACTCCGGCAGGTAGGACGCCACCGACCACAGCGCGATCTGGTACAGCACGCGTCCGCGATCCGCTTCGTCGAACGCCAGCGCCTGCGCCACGCCCGGCAGCAGCATTTCGGCGCGCGAAGGGTCGGCCTTTGCCAGCTTCGCCAGCGCTGTCGATGCCACCAGCCGGCTGCGGGCGGTTTTGGGCCACGCGTCGACGGCGGCATCCGGGGCATCCAGATAGGCCGCGTACTGCAGCGCCAGCGCAGCGTCCGCGGCAGGCAGGCCGGCGGCAATCGCGCGCATCACGCCGGCCTGCGCGCCGGCGGCGGCAAGGTCGAAGCGCTCCCAGCGCAGCGCATCCGTCAGGCTGCCCTGCGCGGCCAGCAGCGCGAACGGCGGGTCGCACTGGGCCGGCAGCGAGCGGCCGCTGCTGCGCCACAGCGCCTGCGCCTCGGCGGTCCACGCGGCATCGGTGCGGTTGACCGCCATCAGCGCCTGCAGGCGCAGGCAGCGCAGCGTGGCGCTGTCGATGCCGGCGTCCCACTGGTCGAGGAAGGCCTGCCATTCGTTGCGGCGGGCCAGTGCGTTGAGCCAGTCGCTGCGGAAGGCCACCGCCACCGGCGCGTCCCGATGCGCGGCGAGGAAGGTGCTGCCGCGCGCGAGCGGCAGCGTGTCCATGCGTCCGCGCAGGGCCGCGTACTCCAGCCACCCGGCCAGCGGTTGGCCGGAAAAACCCGCCAGCGCCAGATCGTCCAGCCCGCTGCCGGCAGCGGCTTCGAACGCGGCCCTGAGCGCCGGATCGGGCGGCGCGATCCGCACCGGCGCCGGCTGCAACAGCGGCGCGGGGCGCGGCGTGGGCGACTGTGCGTGGGCGGCCGTGGCGCCGATGGCCAGCGAAGACAACAGCAGCAGCGAAGGCGCGATCTTGTGCATCGACCGACTATAGCCGAGCATCGATGAACGTCTTTTTTCGATGGTGCGCGATGTCGTTTTTGTTGCTTTATCTCGCGCTGGGCGCGTGCGCCGGCGTGTTGGCCGGGCTGCTCGGCATCGGCGGTGGATTGGTGCTGGTGGGCGCGCTGGCGTGGCTGCTGCCCGCCCAGGGCGTGCCGCCGGAGGTGGCGATGCACGCGGCGCTGGCCAGTTCGCTGGCCAGCATCGTGCTGACCGCGGCGTCCTCCGCCCGCGCGCACCACCGGCGTGGCAGCGTGCTGTGGCCGACGGTGGCGTGGATGGTGCCCGGCGTGCTGCTGGGTGGCTGGCTGGGCAGCCGCTTCGCGATCGCGCTGGATGGCGACGTGCTGCGCTGGTGCGTGGCGGGCTATTGCTGGATCGTGGCCGCACAGATGCTGCTGGTGAAGCCGAAGGCCGGCGGCGATGCCGCGCGGGTGCCGCATGGCCCCGGCTACACGCTGGCCGGCGGCGGCATCGGCATCGTGTCGGCCATCGTCGGCATCGGCGGCGGCAGCCTGACCGTGCCGCTGCTGGTCTGGCGCGGGGTGGCGCCGGTGCGCGCAGTCGGCACCTCGTCGGCCTGCGGCATCTTCATCGGGCTGGGCAGCGCGCTGGGGTATGCGTTGCAGGCGCCGGCGGGCGCGCTGCCGCTTCCGGGGGCGGTGGGCTATGTCTATCTGCCGGCCGCAATCGGCGTGGCGCTGGCCTCGGTGCTGGCGGCACCTTACGGCACCCGGCTCGCGCATGCGCTCAGCGGGCCCGCGCTGAAACGGGTGTTCGCGGTGTTTCTGCTGGCGGTCGGCTGCGCGTTCGCCTACAGCGCGACCTAGCTCCGCTTCAGCGCAGCGCTGTTTCCGGCACGTCGAGCTCCACCGACAGCGCCAAGTGGTCGGACTGCGCGGCGGGCAGCGCCTGCATCGTGGCCAGCGCCAGCGCCGGCGTCACCAGCATGTGGTCGATGGCACGCTGCGGGCGCCACGAAGGAAAAGTGGGCACGCAGCGGTCGGGCGGTTGCAGGTGGGTCTTGCGGTACAGCTGCTGCATTTCCGGTTGTTCCGGGTCGCAGTTGAAGTCGCCCATCAGCACGGCGTGCGGCAGGCCGGCGAGGATGTCGGCGATGAAGTCGATCTGCGAGCGCCGCGACTGGCTGCCCAGCGAGAGATGCGCCACCGCCACGGTCAACGCCTGGCGGCCGTCGCCGAAGGTGGCCGTGAGCACGCCGCGGCCCTTCACTCTGCCGGGCAACGGATGGTCTTCCACCAGGCGCGGCTCCAGCTTGCTGAGCAGGCCGTTGGCGCTGGAGGCCACGCCGGCCACGCTGCGGTTGGGCTGGTGGCTCCAGTAGGCGAAGCCCGCGCGCTCGGCCAGGTAATGGGTCTGGTTGGTGAAGCCGGAGCGCAGGCTGCCCGGGTCGGCCTCCTGCAGGCCCACGATATCGTGGCGGCCGGCGAGTTCGGCGATGGTGTCAAGCGCACCGCGCTTGTTGCCGGCCGGCAGCACGTGCGACCAGCTGCGCGCGACGTAGTCGTGGTAGCCGCGCGTGCTGGAGCCGGCCTGGATGTTGGCGCTCAGCAGGCGCAGCCGGCGTTTGTCCATGGCGGACGGGGATCAGCCCTGCGGCGCGTCCGTCGCCGTAGGGGCGGGCGCCGCTGCGGGTGCCGCTGCGCCAAGCTTGGCGCGCTCGGCGACGATGAGCTGGTTGATGATCCGGAACATGTCGTCCACGCTCTTGCCCTTCACCCGGTACTTGCCGGCAACCACGAAGGCCGGGGTGCCCATCTGGTCGCCGTTGGCGAAGGCTTCGGTCATGTACTGGCGGGCGCGGTTCATCTTGGTGGCCACCGCGAAGCTCTGCATGCTGTTGAGGAACTGCGCGGGGTTGGCCCCGTAGTTGGCGTAGAACGCCGCGATCTCCTCCGGCTTGTCCATCCCGCGCTCGCCCTTCAGGGTCTGGTCGATGTGGATGGCGCGGAACATCGCGTCGTGGGTCTTCTCCACCAGCCCCATTGCCTCGGCGGCATAGAAGGCCTTGGCGTAGTTGTCCCACATCGCGCCGAATGCGGCGGGGACATAGACGAAATGCACGTCCGGCGGCAGCTTGGCCTTCATCGCCGAAACCTGAGGCTGCACGGCGGCGCAGAACGGGCAGACGTAGCCGAAGAACTCGACCACTTCGATGCGGCCGGGCGCGGTGTCGAACGGCTGGCCGTTGGGAATGGTCACGTAGTCGGTGCCCTCCACCGGCGGCGGGGCCTTGGCAGCAGCCTCTGCGGCGGCCTGCACCGCTGCCTCGGCCTGCGCGGCGCGCTGCGGATCTTCGGCGCTGGCGGCCTTGCCGGCGGCCTGTGCGGCCGCCGGGGTTGCGTCTCCGCCCGCCACCGGCGCGGGCGCGTCGTTCTTGCAGGCGGCCAGCGGCAGCAGGATGAGCAGGAGCAGGGCGTGGCGCAATGCGGTCATGGCGGTTCCGTCAGTCGGTCAGGATCGGGTGGCAGCAGGCTTGGCCGCCGGGGCGGCGCGCGGCGGCGCCGGCTTCTTCTTCGGTGCCAGTGCGTCGACGATCGCGCGGGCGTTGCCGAGCAGGCTCTCATAGCTGTTGCCCAGCACCAGGTAACGGCCGGCGATCACCAGCGACGGCGTCCCCTCGATCTGGCTGCGGGCGGCGAAATCGTACGCCTGCTTCAGTTTGGGCAGCAGGGTGGCATTATCGGCCATCGCGATCTTGAGGGCGGTCGCATTGCTGCCCTGCACGCGCCCGGCGAAGGCCAGGATCTGGGCGGCGTCTGCATTGCGCGGCAGCTCGCCGGTTTCATGCACGGCGGCAAACAGGCGCGGATGCAACACGGGCAGGGACTTGGCGGTCTGCGCGGCGAAAAACACCCGCGACCACGGGTCATCACGGCTGAACACGCCGGGGATCAGCACCAGCCGCGCATGGCTGGGCAGCTGTTTCGCCCATGCCTCGAGCTTGGGCGAAAACTGCGCGCAGTGCGGGCAGGTGTAGGCGAACACTTCCGCCACTTCCACCATGCCGGGCGGCAGCGCGCGGTAGGGTTGTCCGTTGTCGATGTAGCGGTACTGCACGCCTTCGGCAAGGCCGGGCAGTGCCCGCTGCGCCTGCGCGGGCGCAAGCGTGGAGGTCAGCAGCAGCGCAAGCGACAACAGCAATCCACGCATCGAATCAGGCTCCGGTATTCAGGCAGGGGGCCCGGAGAAGCATGCACGGGCCAGGGCCAACGCATGATGAAGCATCGCTCAGCGGGCGATGCTTTCCTTGGTGGTGCCGGGGGCGCGGGTGTGCAGGCCCTGCACATAGCTGGCCAGCGAGCGGATTTCCTCGTCGCTCAGCGACTTGCTGACCGTGGCCATGAGGTTGAAGTGCGCGGGATTGGCGTAGGTGGTGGTGCCGGCGCGGTACTCCTCCAGCCGGCGCGTCACGTACGCCGAATCCTGGCCATGCAGGCTCGGGTAGGCCGGGCCGGGGTTGCCGGCGCCCGACGGCCCGTGGCAGGCCATGCAGGCCGGCAGGCCGCGCGCGGGGTCGCCGCTGCGGAACAGGCGCTCGCCGACCTGGTAGAACTTCATGTCCTTGTTGGGGCCTTCGGCGATCAGGGTGTCGTCGGCCACGCCGCTGCCGGCCTTCTGGCTGGCGTACCAGGCGCCCACGTCGCGCATCTCCTGCGCGCTGAGGATGCTGGCGAACGGCGCCATGATCGCGGCCAGGCCGCCGGTGCGCTGGCCGCTCTTGAACAGGTGCAGCTGGTCGGCGATGTAGCGCTCCGGCATGCCGGCGATGCGCGGCGCGTTCTGCTGCATCGCGTTGCCATCCAGGCCATGGCAGGCGGCACAGGCGCCAGCCTTGGCCTGGCCGGCTTGGGCATCACCCCAGGTGGCGGGCTTTTCGACCAGCGGCGCGGTCTGCACCGGGGCGTTGTCGGGCGCGGCGACGGCTTCGCTCTGGGCCCAGGCGGCCGCGGCAAGAGCAAGACAGGCAACACCGGCAAGGGCATGGACAGGACGCATGCGGAACTCCACTGGCATAAGGGCGCGGACAGGTGCCGCGCAACCTGCAAATTATGGTCGGCGCGCCCGGAGCGGTCAAACCGGACCCGCGTGCGCGCGGACATGCCATGCTATGTTCATGGCTGCACCCAATCCGTTCGCGCGCGCCCAGTACCTGCTGGCCGCCCACAATTACCGGCAATTGCCGCCCGATGGCGGCTTCGAAGTGGCCTTCGCCGGCCGCTCCAACGCCGGCAAATCCTCCGCCCTCAACGCGCTCTGCCAGCAGAACGCGCTGGCGCGCGTGTCCAAGACCCCCGGCCGCACCCAGCAGCTGGTGTTCTTCGGCCTGCCGCCGCACGAGAACAAGTACCTGGTGGACCTGCCGGGCTACGGCTATGCGAAGGTGCCGCAGGACCTGCAGGCGCACTGGCAGGCCTTCCTCGAGGGCTATTTCGGCAGCCGCGACGCCCTGCGCGGGCTGGTGGTGGTGATGGACGTGCGCCACCCGCTGAAGGACTACGACCGGCAGATGCTGGGCTACGCCATGCGCCGCGGGTTGCCGGCGCACGTGATCCTGACCAAGGCCGACAAGCTCGGCCGCGGCGCCGCCGGCAACACCCTGCAGGCAGTACGGATGGAGCTGTCGCGGTCGTTCGCGGACAGCGTCAGCGTGCAGCTGTTCTCCGGCGAATCCAAGCAGGGCGTGGACGAACTGCGCGCGGTGGTCGCCGGCTGGCTGGCGCTCTGAAGCTCATTCGATTTCCAGCAGCGTCGCCGATTTGGCGGGCAGCACCAGCGCCGCGCCCAGTGCCACCGGCTTGCCGCTGAGTGCGTCGCGGGCGGTGCGCCCGCGCAGGAAGGCGCCGAAACGGCCAAGCGCCAGCGGCTTGGCATCGGCGCCCTTGTTGAGCGCCACCATCACCGCCTTGCCGCCGGCGCCGGGCGCGTCGTCGTAGCGGAAATAGACGTAGGTGCCATCGCCTGCCGGCGCGAAATGCATCAGCTTGCCGGCGTGCAGCAGTGGCGTCCGCTTACGCCACTGGAACAGGCGGCGGATGTAGTCCTGTGCGTCCCGCTGCGTGGCGGCGAGGCCAGCGCCGTTGAACGCATTGGCCGCGTCGCCCACCCAGCCGCCGGGCATGTCGGCGCGCAGCTCGCCATCGTTGCGCTGCTTGGGGCCGCGCAGCAGCACTTCCGAGCCGTAGTAGAACTGCGGGGTGCCGCGGATGGTGGCGACGTAGGCCATTGCGACCTTCCACAGGCCGATGTCGCCGTCGAGGTGGGCGAGCAACCGGGTGGTGTCGTGGTTCTCGGCGAACACCACCAGCCGGCCGGGATCTGGATACAGGAAATCGTTGCCTAGCATTTCGTACAGCGACAGCCAGCCGCCCTCCCACGTGTCCGGCTGCAGCAGCGCCGTGCGCAACGACAGGTTCAGCGGGAAATCCATCATGCTGGGCATATGCGGCACGTGGCCGTCGCGGTTGGCCTTGCCGCGTTGCCAGTGCGCGACCACGGCGGGATTGGTGCTCCATTCCTCGCCGACCATCGAAAAGCCCGGATATTCGTCGAGGATGGCCTTGCCCCAGGCGCTGAGGAAATCGGCGTCGGCGTAGCCGAAGGTGTCCTCGCGGATGCCGGACAGTCCCGCGTATTCGATCCACCACAGGGTGTTCTGGATCAGGTAGCGCGCCAGGTGCGGGTTGCGCTGGTTGAGGTCGGGCATGGCGTCGACGAACCAGCCGTCGGTGAACGCGGCGCGGTCCCCGGGCGCGGCATGGGGATCCTGGATCGTGGTGCGGTGGTGGTTGGTGGGGACGAAGCGGCCGCCGTGGTTGATCCAGTCGGCTGCCGGCAAGTCGCGCATCCACCAGTGCTCGGCGCCGATGTGGTTGAGCACCACGTCCATGACCAGGCCGATGCCCTGCGCCTTCGCCTCCCGCGCCAGCACGCGGTAGTCGGCGTTGCTGCCCATGCGCGGGTCGATGCGGTACAGGTCGGTGATCGCGTAGCCGTGGTAGGAGCTGTCCGGCTGGTCGTTCTCCAGCAGCGGCGTGGGCCAGAGCTGGGTGAAGCCTAGCGATGCGATGTAGCCCAGGCGCCGGCGCATGCCGGCGATGTCGCCGCCGTGGCGGCCGTTGGCGCTGCCGCGGTTCGCCCGTTCGCGCATGCCGGCGATGCTGTCGTTGGAGGCATCGCCGTTGGCGAAGCGGTCGGGGGTGACCAGGTAGATCGCGTCGCTGGCATCGAAGCCGCGCCGCTGCGCCGAGCCCGGTTCGCGCGCGTCGATCCGCCACGGATGCGTTGCCACGGCCTTGCCATTGCGCAGGAACTCGATGGCGACTTCGCCGGCTGGCGCATCGCTGGCGATGTCGACGGTGACGAATAGGTAGTTCGGATTGTCGCCGCGCTGCACGTCGCGCAGCGACACGCCCGGACGGTCGATGCGCGGAGTGGCGGCGGCGATGCCCTTGCCGTGCACCATCAGCTCGACTGCATGGTGCTTCATGCCAACCCACCAGTTGGCCGGCTCCACCCGATCCACCGTCTGTGCCGAGGCGGGGAAGCCGGACAACAGGGCGAAGACGCAGCTCAACAGGCGCATGCGGGTTCCTCATCGGGCGGTGCACCGGAGGCTACAGGCGGCCCGATGGGCCAACAACGGATCGGGCCGGGAATACGTATGCAGCCGGAACAGTGAAAGTCGGCCAGCGTGCTGCGGCTGGACGCCCGCGCGCGATATCCTGCGCGTCCAAAAGGAAAGCCCCGCATGTCCGGACCCAGCGACGCCAGCGACACCCCGATCACCGGCCACCATCAGCTGGCGGAGGTCCTGGCCTCGGGCGAGAAGCCGCGCCAGGCATGGCGGATCGGCACCGAGCACGAGAAGTTCGGCTTCCGGCTGGATGACCTCCGTCCGCCCACGTTCGACGGTGAGCGCGGCATCGAGGCGCTGCTGAAAGGCTTGGTCCGGTTCGGCTGGGCGCCTTACGAGGAGAACGGACGCGTGATCGCGCTGTCGCGCGACGGCGCCTCGGTGACGCTGGAACCGGCGGGCCAGCTGGAACTGTCGGGCGCGCCGCTGGAATCCATCCACCAGACCTGCAGGGAAGTCGGCAGCCACCTGCGCGAAGTGCGCGAAGTCGCCGACGAGCTCAGGCTCGGTTTCCTCGGCATGGGCTTCCAGCCGAAGTGGCGGCGCGACGAAATGCCGTGGATGCCCAAGGGGCGCTACCAGATCATGAAGTCCTACATGCCCAAGGTCGGCAGCCTGGGCCTGGACATGATGACCCGCACCTGCACGGTGCAGGTCAACCTGGACTACGCGTCGGAAGCGGACATGGTGAAGAAGTTCCGCGTCTCGCTGGCGCTGCAGCCGGTCGCCACCGCGCTGTTCGCCGACTCGCCGTTCACCGAGGGCAAGCCGAACGGCTACCTCAGCTACCGTTCGCACATCTGGACCGACACCGATCCGGACCGCACCGGCATGCTGGACTTCGTGTTCGAGGACGGTTTCGGCTACGAGCGCTACGTCGACTACCTGCTCGACGTGCCGATGTACTTCAGCTACCGCGACGGCATCTACGTTGATGCCAGCGGCAAGTCGTTCCGCGATTTCATGCAGGGCCGGCTGGACGTGCTGCCCGGCGCGCTGCCGACGCTGCGCGACTGGAACGACCACATGACCACCGCCTTCCCGGAAGTGCGGCTGAAGAAGTTCCTGGAGATGCGCGGTGCCGACGGCGGCCCGTGGGGGCGGCTGTGCGCGCTGCCCGCGTTCTGGGTAGGCCTGCTGTACGACGATGCGGCGCTGGATGCGGCCTGGGACCTGGTGAAGGACTTCTCGATGGCCGAGCGCCACGCCCTGCGCGACGGGGTGCCGAAGCACGCGCTGGCGCTGCCCTTCCGCGGCGGCACGGTGCGCGACCTGGCCCGCCGCGCGCTGGAAATTTCCGCCGCCGGCCTGCGCCGACGCGCGGTGCAGGACAACTGCGGCGCCGATGAAACCGGGTTCCTTGCCCCGCTGGTGGAAATCGTCGAGTCCGGCAAAACCCCGGCCGAGCGCAAGCTGGCGCTGTTCCACGGCGAATGGCAGGGCAGCGTCGATCCGGTGTTCTGCGAATTTTCCTACTGAGCGCAGGCATCTGCCGCGGTGCCCGCCGTGGGTGCGGGGGCGAGGGGTGCGGCGCGGATAGTCCCATCCGCAACCGTTGACGCACTGCACCAGAATCGCGTTAGCCTGCGGGCATGGCCCGTTCCGATACTCCGCTGCGCGACCAGCTCGATTTCGTCGCCACCGATGCGCCGCTGCGCGACGACGTGCGCCGTCTCGGCGCGATGGTCGGCGACATGCTGGCGGAGCAGGTGGCGCCGGCCTTCCTCGACCAGGTCGAGGCGCTGCGCCGGATTGCGATTGCGCGGCGCGAGCAGGGCGAGCCGGTGGATGCGCTGGCCGAACGGCTGGCGCAGGTCCCGCTGGCCGAGGCCGAAGCACTGGTGCGTGCGTTCGCCGCCTACTTCGGCGCCACCAACATCGCCGAGCGCGTGCACCGCATCCGCCGTCGCCGCGACTACCAACGGCTGGGCACGGCACCGCAGCCGGGTGGGCTGGAAGCGGTGCTGCGCGGCCTGCGCGACGAGGGCGTGACGCTGGCGGAGCTGCAGGCGCAGCTGGCCGGGCTGTGCGTGGAGCCGGTGTTCACCGCGCATCCCACCGAGGCGGTGCGGCGTGCGCTGCTGCTGAAGGAAAAGACCGTGGTCGAGCGGCTGATTGCCGACATCGACCGCACCCGCACGCCGCCGGAACGCCGCGCCGACGACGCCCGCATCCGCCAGTCGCTGACCACCGCCTGGCAGACCAACGAGGCGCCGCCGCAGCGGCCCAGCGTGGCCGACGAGGTGGAACACGTCGGCTTCTACCTTGGCAGCGTGCTGTATCGCGTGCTGCCGGTGTTCTACGAGGCGCTTGCCGAGGCGGTGGAGGCCGTCTACGGCGAGCGCATCGCGCTGCCGCCGCTGCTGCGGTTCGGCAGCTGGGTGGGCGGCGACATGGACGGCAATCCGAACGTCGGTGCGGACAGCGTGCGCGCCGCGCTGGCCGCGCAGCGCGCGCTGGCGCTGCAGTGCTATGTCGCCGACCTGCGCGCGCTGGGCGACATCCTCACCCAGAGCCACGGCCAGGCCGGCATCGATGCGGAAGTCGAGGCGCGCGCCGAGGCGCATCGGGCGCTGTTGCCGGAGGGCGTGGTGCGGCAGCGGCCGCGCCTGGCCGACATGCCCTACCGGCAGCTGCTGTGGGCGATGCGCGCGCGCCTGCACGCCACGGAGGAGGGCACGGCCGGTGGCTATCCCGACGCGGCCGCATTCGTAGACGATCTTGCGCTGATCGACACCAGCCTGGCCCGGCATCGCGGCGACCACGCCGGCCGGTTCGCTCTGCGCCGCATCCTGTGGCGCGCGCGCACGTTCGGCTTCCACATGGCCGCGCTGGACCTGCGCCAGGACTCCGCCGTGCACGAGCAGGCGCTGGCCGCGCTGGAGGACGACGCCGAATGGGCCCTGCGCCCGCTGCAGTCGCGGATCGGGCGGCTGCATGCGCTGATTGCGGGCGAAGCCCCGGCCGCTGCCGGCGCAGCCGGCGCCACCGCGACGCTGGAGGTGTTCCGGGCGGTGCGCGAACTGCGCGCGGCGCTGGGCGAACACGCCTTCGGTCCCTACATCATCAGCATGGCGCGCACCGCCGCCGATGCGCTGGCGGTGCTGGCGCTGGCCCGCCTCGCCGGTTGCGTGGACGAGGGGGAAGTGCCGCTGGACGTGGCGCCGCTGTTCGAAACCGTGGACGACCTGGACGCCGCGCCGGCGACGATGCGCGCACTGTTCGCCGACCCGGCCTACCGCCGCCATCTGGCGGCGCGCGGCGGTCGCCAGGTGGTGATGCTGGGCTACAGCGACAGCGCCAAGGATGGCGGGCTGATGGCGTCGCGCTGGGCGCTGCAGCGCGCGCAGGTGGAACTGCTGGAGGTCGCGCGTGCGGCCGGCGCGCAGCTGGTGTTCTTCCACGGCCGCGGCGGATCGGTCAGCCGCGGCGGCGGCAAGACCGAGCGGGCGATCATGGCGGCGCCGCGGGGCAGCGTGGCCGGCCGCATGCGCGTCACCGAGCAGGGCGAAGTGATCCACCGCAAGTACGGCATCCGCGCGCTGGCGCTGCGCAATCTCGAGCAGATGGCCGGCGCGGTGTTGCGCGCATCGCTGCGGCCGCGCCCGCCGGAGCCGCGCGAGGCGCAGTGGCGCGCGCTTGCCGCCGAACTGGCGCAGGTGTCGCGCGCCCGCTACCGCGCCCTGGTGCACGAGCATCCGGACTTCCCGGCCTACTTCCGCGCCGCCACGCCGGTGGACGTGATCGAGCGCCTGCACATCAGCTCGCGGCCGTCGCGCCGTCGCGACGGCGGGATCGCCAACCTGCGCGCAATTCCCTGGGTGTTCTCGTGGGCGCAGAACCGCTCCGGGCTGACCGGCTGGTATGGCGTCGGCACCGCGCTGCGCCATGGCATCGATACCCACGGGCTGGACGCGATGGCGGCGATGGCGGGGGACTGGCCATTCTTCGCCGCGGTGATCGACGACGTGGAGATGCTGCTGGCGAAATCCGACATCGATATCTTCGAGCGCTATTCCGCGCTGGCCGGGGGCCTGCATCCGCTGTTCTTCCCCACCGTTGCTGAGGAGTTCGCGCGCACCCGCGAGGCGATCCTGGCGATCAAGCGGCGCGACGCGCTGCTGGCCGACGACTACCGCCTGCGCCTGTCGATCCGCCTGCGCAACCCGTACGTCGATCCGATCAGCCTGCTGCAGGTGGACCTGTTGCGCCGCTGGCGCGAAGGTGGCCGTGAGGACGAGGCCCTGCTGCGCACGCTGGTTTCCACCGTCAACGGCATCGCCGCCGGCATCCAGAACACCGGCTAGGACGCCTTGCCTGCGGCCGGGCGCGTGTTCCGGACTGGCATCGCCTATACTCCCCCACAGTATCTGGGGGCTGCCGTGCCGCATACGCCTGAAGACAAGAAGCGCGCCACCACCCGCCTGCGCCGCATCCGCGGGCAGGTGGATGCGCTGGAGCGCGCGGTGGAGGCAGGCAGCGACTGCGCGCCTGTCCTGCAACAGCTGGCCGCGCTGCGCGGCGCGGTGAACGGGCTGATGGCCGAGATCCTCGACAGCCACCTGCGCGGGGAATTCACCCAGCTCGCCAGCGACCCGCGAACCCGCAAGCAGCACCAGCAGAGCATCGACGAGGTGATCGCGCTGGTGCGTTCCTATCTCAAGTAGACCCATCGGAGCCATGCCATGAAATCCCGTGCCGCCGTCGCCTTCGCCGCTGGCCAACCCTTGCAGATCGTCGAGATCGACGTCGCCCCGCCGAAAGCGGGCGAGGTGCTGGTGAAGATCACCCACACCGGCGTCTGCCACACCGATGCGTTCACGCTGTCGGGCGACGACCCGGAGGGCCTGTTCCCCTGCGTGCTGGGCCACGAGGGAGCAGGAGTGGTGGTGGAAGTGGGCGAGGGCGTGACCAGCGTGCAGCCCGGCGACCACGTGATCCCGCTGTACACCGCCGAGTGCGGCGAGTGCCTGTTCTGCAAGTCCGGCAAGACCAACCTGTGCACGGCCGTGCGGGCCACCCAGGGCAAGGGCGTGATGCCGGACGGCACCACGCGCTTTTCCTACAACGGCCAGCCGCTGTACCACTACATGGGCTGCAGCACCTTCAGCGAATACACGGTGGTGGCCGAGGTTTCGCTGGCGAAGATCAACCCCGAAGCGAACCATGAGCAGGTCTGCCTGCTGGGCTGCGGCGTCACCACCGGCCTGGGCGCGGTGCAGAACACCGCCAAGGTGCAGGAAGGCGATTCGGTCGCGGTGTTCGGCCTCGGCGGCATCGGGCTGGCGGTGATCCAGGGCGCGAAGCGGGCGAAGGCGGGGCGGATCATCGCCATCGACACCAATCCGTCGAAGTTCGACATGGCCCGCGACATGGGCGCCACCGACTGCGTGAACCCCAAGGACTTCGACAAGCCGATCCAGCAGGTGATCGTGGAGATGACCGGCTGGGGCGTGGATCATTCCTTCGAATGCATCGGCAACGTCAACGTGATGCGCGCGGCGCTGGAATGCGCCCACCGCGGCTGGGGCCAGAGCGTGATCATCGGCGTGGCCGGCGCGGGGCAGGAGATCAGCACCCGCCCGTTCCAGCTGGTCACCGGGCGCAAGTGGCTGGGCACCGCGTTCGGCGGCGTGAAGGGCCGCAGCCAGCTGCCGGGCATGGTGGAGGAGGCGATGGCCGGCGAGATCCGGCTGGCGCCGTTCGTGACCCATACGATGGGCCTGGAGGCCATCAACGAAGCGTTCGAGCTGATGCACGAAGGCAAGTCGATCCGCTCGGTCGTGCATTTCTGATGGCCAAGCCTCCCGTGGCCTTCGGCCAACGGGAGGCGCTTTCCTGGAGAACACAATGGAACGCCTTGAACACCGCGCCTGCTTCGGCGGCTGGCAGGACGTGTACCGGCACCGCTCGGCGGTGCTCGGCTGCGACATGACGTTCGCGATCTACCTGCCGCCGCAGGCGCAGGACGGCCTGGTGCCGGTGCTGTACTGGCTGTCGGGCCTGACCTGCAGCGAGCAGAACTTCATCACCAAGGCCGGCGCCCAGCGCTACGCGGCGGAACACGGCGTCGCCATCGTCTGCCCGGACACCAGTCCGCGCGGCGACGGCGTGGCGGATGCCGACGGTTACGACCTCGGCAAGGGCGCCGGCTTCTACGTCAACGCCACGCAGGCGCCGTGGGCGGCGCATTACCGCATGTTCGATTACGTGGCCGACGAGTTGCCGGCATTGGTGGAAGCACATTTCCCGGTGACGGATGCGCGTGCGATCAGCGGGCATTCGATGGGCGGCCACGGCGCGCTGGTGTTGGCGCTGTCGAAGCCGGGCCGCTACCGCAGCGTGTCGGCGTTCTCGCCGATCGTGGCGCCGTCGGCGGTGCCGTGGGGGCAGAAGGCCTTTGCCGCCTATCTCGGCGAGGATCGCGCGGCGTGGGCGCAGTACGACGCCAGCCAGCTGATCGGCGCGGCAGCGGACCGGCTGCCGATGCTCATCGATCAGGGCGAGTCGGACGAATTCCTGGACGCCCAGCTGCAGCCGTGGCGACTGAAGGAGGCCGCCGATGCGGCGGGGTATCCCGTCTACCTGCGCATGCAGCCGGGTTACGACCACAGCTACTACTTCATCACCAGCTTCATCGGCGAGCACATCGCCCATCATGCGGCGGCGCTGAAAGCGTAGGCCGGCTTCCGAGTCCGGACCGCGGGAGCGGCTTCGGCCGCCATTGTGCGAGCCATGGGCATCGCGGGGGCAGGCCGCGGCCGAAGCTGCAGCTACAGGACGGTCCCGGAGGTTCCCGGCCCGTCGAGGAGGAAGTCGGTGTAGGTGAAGCGCTCGTCGCGCAGCACGGTGTCGCCGCGCTGCAGCGCCAGCGGCGCGGCGAACATCGGTCCCGCGTATACGCAGGTATGGAATTCGCCGTTCTCGCCGCAGGGGTCGATGCCGGCGGGCAGGGCTTCCAGCAACGCGGCATCGAACGGCCGCCCGGCGAAGCCCGCGTCCAGCTGGGTGGTATCCACGCAGCACAGGTGCGCGCGCAGGCCGCCTTCGACCATCTCCTGCGCCAGCGTCGCGGTGTCGCTGCCGAACAGCGGGAACAGCGGAGTCCAGCCCAGGTCTGCGCACAGGGCTTCGCGCCAGGCGCGGATGTCGGCCAGCAGCAGGTCACCGTAGGCGATGTGTGCAAGCCCCGGCCAGCGCGCTTGCGCACGCGCCAATCCGCCGGTGAAGCTGGCTACATAGCTCGCATTGTCGGCGGCCTGCGGAATCCAGGTTTCGATCAGCGGCAGGCCGGCGGCGCGGGCCTGCGCGTGCAGGACGTCGCGACGGATGCCCTGCATCGACACGCGGTCGAAGCCTTCGGTCAGCGTGGTGAGCAGGCCCACCACCTCGACCTGGCCTTGCGCGCGCAGCGCGTGCAGGGCCCAGGCAGCGTCCTTGCCGCCGCTCCAGGACAGCAGCGCGGGAATCATGGAGCTGGCAACCGGCTCAGGCGGCGGTCACGTCGCGCAGCTGCCAGTGGCTGCCGGCCAGCAGCGCCATGCGCTGGCGCAGCAGCGCCGAGGACAGCCGGGTATCCACTACCAGGTCGATGTGCAGGTCGTCCTGCTGGCCGGTGACGATGGCGGCCGGGTCGGTGGCGGACAGGGCTGGATCGACGTCGTCCGGCTCCTCCTGCTTGGCCTGCCAGCGCAGGAACAGGGCGTCGTTGCGCAGTGCGTGCTGCAACTCTTCGGCGAACCCCTCCGCGCCGCGCGAGCGGAAGCTCAGGTCGGGGTCGTTGCCGCGGGCCTCGTCCGGGTTGGGCAGGCGGATGTAGTATCGAGTGGTCATGGGCGATCCCGGGAAGTGAGTCCAGAGGCTAGCAGCCTGGCCGTGGATGCGTCGTCACGGGTCAGCCGAAGCGGTGCGGCTGCGCCGCGAACGCCACCACCAGCGCGCCGCGGCCCACGTTCACCAACCCGGACAGGCCCATGAAGCTTTCGAACACCTCCACCCCGCGATCCTTGCATACGTCGCGCAGGTGCTGGTAGCCGGGCAGCGCGCGCATCTCGTCCAGCGCGCCGCCATAGCAGAGGTTGACGGTGGGGGCCAGCAGCCCGGACGCCACCCGCTCGGCGGTGAAGTCGAACAGCTTGCGGCTGGCCGCGTCGAACCCCTTGACCTTGCCGACCGGGCCGGTTTCGCCCTGGTTGCAGTGCAGGATCGGCTTGATGTCCAGCGCCGTGCCCAGCGCCGCGCTGAGGAAGCTCACGCTCTTGTCGCCGCGCTTCTTGATGCGGTTGCGCAGGTAGTTGAGGTCCGGCGGCACCATGTAGGCATGGGTCTTGCTGGCGATGGCCTCCAGGTGCGCGCGGATCCGCGGCGGCGACTCGCCGGCGGCGCGCATGCGCACCGCTTCGATCACCGGCACGCCGACCCCGGCGAACACGTTCTGGCTGTCGATCACCCGCAGCGCGAACGGCGTGGTGTTGCCGGAGGCGGCGCGCACCTGCTTGTAATCGTTGAGGATGGTGAAGCTGGCCTGCTGCGCGTTGTCGAAAATGGCGCTGCGGGTACTGGTGGTGGTGATGCAGAACACGTAGTCGTAGTCGTGCACCAGCTGGCTGAGGAACAGGTCATGCACCTGCTGCACGGTGAACGGCGTGGTTTCCGCCTCGAACGCCCGCGCGGCGGTCTCGCCGCTGAGGAAGTTCATCGTCGCTTCCTCGTTGCGCACGTCGGCCAGCACCGCCTGCCCGATCTGCACCGTCACCGGCAGGATGGTGATGTTCTCGCGCTCGATGAGGTCTGTTGGCAGGTCGCAGGCCGAATCCGCGACGATCCCGATGCGCATGTTGTTCTCCAGCCCCCGTTCAGTCCCAATGACCGTACCGCAAGTCGGACGAGCTTGCATGTGGACGGGCAGCGGCGGTGCGTCTGGGGCAGCGCCGCCGTTCAGCTGCTGGCCATCGCCGTTGCAGGGGGAGAGGCCCTGTCCGGCGCCGCGGCGCGGCGGCCGTCTTCCGTGAAGGACGCCGCGCCCGGGCTTCGTTCGGTTGGGTCAGCGTGCTTCGGCCGGATAGGCGCGCGGCAGCTGGCCTTCCTGCGGCGTGCCGGCTGCGCGCAGGTAGCGGTCGCGCAGCTCGGTCTGGCGGCTGCGCATCGGGATCGCGCGGCCGTCCAGCCACAGCTGCCGGGCCACGCTGGCGACGTCCAGCGGATCGCCGCTCCACAGCACCAGGTCGGCGCGCTGGCCGATTTCGATGGCCGCGCCGATCTCGCCGTCCGCGCCCAGCGCCGCGGCCGGCACCGAGGTCAGGCCGGCCAGGCCCGCTTCCCACGGCAGACCGTTGGCCACCGCGTTGCCGGCCAGCTGGCGCAGCTTGCGCGCGTTGTGCGAAGCGTCGCCGCCCTGGAAGAACGACACCTTCACCCCCGCCGCGTGCAGGCGTGAGGCGTTCTCCAGGCTGGCGCCGATCTCGTCGAAATCGCCTGGCAGGTTGGCCAGCACGTCGACGAACACCGGCACGCCGGCCGCCGCGATCTGCGGGGCCACCTTCCAGCCTTCCGCCGCGCCGACCAGCGCCACCCGCACGCCGCGCTGCTTGGCCCAGCGCAACAGGCGGGCGATGTCGGCAGCGCGCTGCACCCGCGCCAGCACCCGGCCGCCGCCGTCCAGGTACTTCGCCAGCGTTGTGCGGCCGGCAGGGGTGAGCAGGGCGAACCGCGAGTCCGGCGGAATGCGCCCGCGCGCCTCGTCGATCAGCTGGTCGAGCAGCATCCATTGCGCCGCGCGCGAGCTGCCGCTGAGGTTGGCGCCGGCGCCGCCGAGTGTGACGAACAGCGCGCGCGGGCCCACCGCGTGCAGGCTGCCGTCCAGCCGCACCATGCCGCCCTGGCCGCCGATCAGCGAGCCGCCGGGGCGGCTGCCGGCCGACAGCAGGGTCCAGCCGACGCCTTCCACCCGCGCCACCGGCACCAGCACCGATTCCGGGTTGTAGGCCAGGGTGACGTCGAACTCCGGCCGCACCTGCATGTCGGCGGCGTTGGCGCCGAGGGCCAGGGCGGCGTCGACGGTGGATGACTCGCCGGACACCTCCTCCACGCCGATGTCGGTGATGCCGCCGAACAGCGCCGGCGTCAGCGACTGGCCTTGGGCATCCACCACCGGCGCGTTGCCGGCGGCAAGGCCATTGCCGATGGCGGCGATGCGGCCCTGCTTCACCAGCACGTCGGTGTTGCGCAGGGTGCCGCGCGCGCTGGCGGTATGCACGGTGGCGTTGCGGATCAGCAGGTCCTGGGCCTGCGCCAGGCCGCAGGCGGCGAACAGCGCCGACGCCAGCGCGAGGCGCTTGATGATGCGGGCGTTCATCGCACACCTCCCGACACGATCTCCTGCCCGAGCAGGAAGTCCGAGGTCGGCTGCCGTGCCGGATCGCGGCGGTCGTACAGCCGCGCGCCGTCCACGTAGACCTGCTCGGCCCGCGCGAAGCTGCTGAACGGATTGCCGTTCCACACCACCACGTCGGCCATCTTGCCGGACTCCAGGGTGCCGGTCTGGTCGTCGATGCCCATCGCCTTGGCGGGGTTGCGGGTGAGCCACTGGATCGCGTGTTCGGGGCTGATGCGGATGCCCACGCGGCCGGCGTTGGCGATCACCTTGGCCGCCTCCTGGTTGAGCCGCTGGATGCCTTCGGCGGAATCGGAATGCACGATCGCGCAGCCGCCGGGCACGCGGTCGACCAGCGCGATGTTCTCCTGGATGCCGTCGAAGCTTTCCATCTTGAAGCCCCACCAGTCCGCCCACAGCGCGCCGCAGACGCCCTCCGCGGCCAGCCGGTCGGCGATCTTGTAGGCCTCCACGCCGTGGTGGAAGGCGGCGATCTTGAAGCCGAATTCCTTGGCGAGGTCGAGCATGATCGCCATCTCGTCGGCGCGGTAGCAGTGGATGTTGACCCGGATGTCGCCGTTGATGGCGCCGGCCAGGGTGTCCAGCTTCAGGTCGCGCTTGGCCTCCGCGTCCTTGCCGCCGGCCTTGCGCTTCTTCATGTAGTCGGCGGCATCGGCGAACGCCGCGCGGTAGCCGGCCACGTTGCCCATGCGGGTGGACGGGCCGCCGCGCTGGCCGTAGACGCGCTTGGGGTTCTCGCCGCAGGCCATCTTCAGGCCCCAGGGCGCGCCGGGGAACTTCATGCCCTGGTAGGTGGTGGCGGAGACGTTCTTCAGGGTGACGCCGCGGCCGCCGATCAGGTTGGCGCTGCCGGGCAGGATCTGCAGCGCGGTCACGCCGCCGGCCAGCGCGGCGTGGAACCCCGGATCCTGCGGCCAGACCGAGTGTTCGGCCCAGACCTGCGCGGTCACCGGCGCGGTGGCCTCGTTGCCGTCGCTGTGGGCGCTGGCGCCGGGGCTGGCGTACACGCCCAGGTGCGAATGGATGTCGATGATGCCGGGCGTGATCCACTTGCCGCTGGCATCGACGCGAAGTGCGTCGGCAGTGGTTTCAAGTCCGTTGCCGACCGCGACGATTTTGCCGTCGCGCATCAGCACGTCCGCATTGTCCAGTCGCTGGCCGTTGCCGATGAGCACCGTAGCGCCCTGCAGCAGCACCGGCGGCGAGGCGATCCGCTGGTAGGTACTGGGATACGGGTCGGCGGCGAAGTCGTAGGGCTTGGCGGGCGATGCCGGCTTCTGCGGCGCACTGGCGCAGCCGGCCAGCAGCGCCGCCAGCACGGCGGCGGTCAACGGTTTCATGCGGTGGTTCCCCTGGTGCGGAAAAACGATGCACGCACCCTAGCGTCATCGCGCCCGGGCCGCCACATGACCGAGGTCATGGGGCCGGGCTTAGAATCCGGGAAACGGAAAAGGACCGCGATGAAGAGCAAACAGGAAATCGTCGACAACTGGCTGCCGCGCTACACCGGGGTGCCGCTGGAGAGCTTCGGGCAACACATCCTGCTGACCAATTTCGGCGGCTATCTGTCGCACTTCTCGGAAATGACCGGCGCGCCGGTGGTCGGCGTCGACCGGCCGATGCCCAGCGCCACCGCCGACGGCATCACCCTGATCAATTTCGGCATGGGCAGCCCGAACGCCGCCACGGTGATGGACCTGCTGTCGGCCATCTGCCCGAAGGCGGTGCTGTTCCTGGGCAAATGCGGCGGGCTGAAGAAGAAGAACCAGCTGGGCGACCTGGTGCTGCCGATCGCCGCGATCCGCGGCGAAGGCACCAGCGACGACTACCTGCCGCCGCAGGTGCCGGCGCTGCCCGCGTTCGCCCTGCAGCGGGTGATCTCCACCAGCATCCGCGACATGGAGCTGGACTACTGGACCGGCACCGTGTTCACCACCAACCGCCGGGTCTGGGAGCACGACGATGCGTTCAAGGAACGCTTGCGGGCGATGCGCTGCATGGCCATCGACATGGAGACCGCGACCATCTTCGCCGCCGGTTTCGCCAACCGCATCCCCTGCGGCGCGCTGCTGCTGGTGTCGGACCAGCCGATGATCCCGGAAGGCGTGAAGACCGAGGCCAGCGATGCCCGCGTGTCCGCCGAGTTCGTCCGCAACCACATCAAGGTCGGCATCGAGTCGCTGAAGCTGATCCGGCGCAACGGCAAGTCGGTGCGGCACCTGCGGTTCGACGAGTGAGCCAGGGCGTGCTTTGCGCGGCACCGCCGCGCAGTCTTGGTGAACGCGCGGCCACGGATGGCCGGGCTAGGGGTTCCCGAAGCCGTTATTGTTGCGCCATGGAGGGCTGCCAATGACCGTATCGAAGGAGCTGCTCGCGTTCTGGCGCGAGGCGGGCATGGGCAAATGGTTCGGTGGCGGGGTCGCCTTCGACGAGGAATGCCGCGCGCGCTGGCAGGACGCGCATTTCGCCGCCGCCCGCCGCGAGCACGATGGCTGGATGGAAACGGCCGACGGCGCGCTGGCGCTGGTGCTGCTGCTGGACCAGATCCCGCGCAACATCTTCCGCGGCAGCGGCCACGCCTTCGCCACCGATCCGCTGGCGCTGCACTTCGCCACGCGCGCCATCGAGACCGGTTTCGATGCGCAGATCGAGCCAGCGCTGCGGTTCTTCTTCTACCTGCCGTTCGAGCATTCCGAAGCGATGGCCGACCAGCAGCGCGCGGTGGAGCTGTTCACCGCGCTGGGGGATTCCAATCTGCTGGGCTACGCGCTGGCGCACCGCGACGTGATTGCGCAGTTCGGCCGCTTCCCGCATCGCAATGCCGCACTGGGCCGGGTCAACATGCCCGCCGAGCAGGCCTGGCTGGATGCCGGCGGCGGGTTCTGAGTTTCTTCGTCGCTACAGCGGTAATCCGTAGGAGCGCGCCGTAGGGGCGCGATGCTCTTTGGATGATCCGACGAAGAGCGTTCGCGCCCCTGCGGTGCGCTCCCACGAAGGAGGGGGAGCGGCGTCCCGCCGACCGTCAGTAGCGCGGCACCGCCGGGTCCAGGTCGGCCCAGGCCACGATGCCGCCGGCCACGTTGTAGAGCTCCTTGAAGCCCAGCGCGCGGAAGTGCTCCGCCGCCTGCGCGCTGCGCGCGCCGGCCTGGCACAGGAAGGCCAGCGCGGTGTCCTTCGGCAGCGCCTCGATTTCCTCCACACCATCGTCGAAGTGGCGATAGGCGACCGGCGCCTCCGCCAGCGCGCGCTCGTCCGCCGGGCGCACGTCCACCAGCACCAGGCTGCCGGCCTGCACGCGCTCGCGCACCTGCGCCGGGGTCAGCGCCTTCACCTTCGGCGGCGCGTTGGGGTTGTCGATCACCAGACCCTTGCCACGGGCGTCGTCGGCCCAGTCGATGGTCATCCCGCGCGCGCGCTGCGCGCTGACCAGGTCGAACTGGGCACGGATGCCGGCGGATTCGCTGGCGATGGCGCCATCGTCCACCGGCGCCAGCTGCAGCCGCGCGTTGTAGCCCTTGTCCACTTCGACCTGCAGCGCATAGCCCTCGCCGGCGTTGGCCAGCGCCTGCTTCAGCATCTCCGCGGCGGCCGGTGTGATGGTGATCGACGGCGGAGTGCGGTCGGGCGCGGGCAGGCCCAGCGCGGCGTGCAGTTCGCCGCTGGCGGCCATCTGGGTGACGATGTCGCAGCCACCGACCAGCTCGCCGCGGATGTACAGCTGCGGAATGGTGGGCCAGTCACCATAGGCCTTGATGCCTTCGCGGATTTCCGGGTCGGCCAGCACGTTGACGTGGGCGTAGTCGGCGCCGGTGGCGTCCATCGCCGCGGCGGTCTTGGCCGAGAAGCCGCACTGCGGCGCATCCGGCGTGCCCTTCAGGAACAGCACAACGGGGTTGGCGGCCAGCAGGGCGTCGATGCGGGCGCGCAGGGCGGGATCGAGGGACATGGCGGAGCTTCCAGCAAGGGGGAGACCCCGCCAATTCTACGCCGGAGCCGGTTGCTGCCCCGATGACGCCGGTCAAGCCGGCAGAGCGGGTGCGGGCATCGCCGCGCGTCGCGGGTATCGTCCTGTTAACGCTCGGCGCCATCGCCGCGTCGGTATGGGGTATCCGGAACGAACCGCTTGGTCGAGAACGAGGCAACCGCCGCGCTGGTCGCAGCCGCGCGCCGTGGAGACGGCGGCGCGCTCGATCGCCTGTACCGCCGCTTCGCGCCGGTGGTGCACGGCATCCTGCTGGGCTACGCGGCGCACGCCGACGCCGAGGACCTGGCCCAGCGCGTGTTCGAGACCGCGTTCCGCCGGCTGGCCGACCTGCGCGAGGACGCGGCCTTTCCCGGCTGGATCGCCAGCATGGCGCGCCGCGCTGGCCTGGACGAACGGCGTCGGTTCGCACCGGCGATGGGCATGGAGATCGAGGCGACCGCCGTCCACGCCAGCCACGAGGACCGGGTGGATGCGGAGCGCGCGCTGCACGCGATCCGCGGGCTGCCGGAGGCGTACCGCGAGCCGCTGCTGCTGCGGCTGGTGGAAGGGCTGAGCGGCCCGGAGATTGCCGAGCTGACCGGGCTGACCCCCGGCAGCGTGCGGGTCAACCTGCATCGCGGCATGGCGCTGCTGCGGCAGGCGCTGGCTGAACCGGACGGGAGGCGTGTCCATGAATCCCCATGACGATTACCTGTGGTCGAAGGCCGGGCAGGGCGAGGAGGACCTTCGCCGCCTGGAGCGGCTGCTGGCGCCGTATGCGCATCCGCGCGGGCAATCGCCGGAGGTGACTTCGATCGCGCCCATGTTTGCACCGGCGCCGCCGCGCCATCGCCGCCGCCCGCGCCATTTCCGCATCGCCTGGGGGCTGGCCGCGACGCTCGCCGCATGCGCGCTGGCGGCCGCGATCCTGCTGCAGCATCGCCTGGCCTGGCCCGAGCATCGGGGCTGGGACGTGGCGGCCCTGCGCGGGCAGGTGCGGATGGCGGGCGCGCCGCTGCGGGCCGGCGAACGCTTGCCGGCCGGCGGCGAAATCGCCACCGGCCACGATGGCATCGCACGCCTGCGGATCGCGCGGATCGGCGAGCTGCGGCTGGCTGCCGATTCGCGGTTGCGGCTGGAGCAGACCGGCTCCGGCCGGCATCGCGTGCGACTGCTGCAGGGCCGGCTGTGGGCGCGGGTGTGGGCGCCGCCGGGCTACTTCGGCGTGCGCCTGCCGCGCACCGAGGCGCTGGACATGGGTTGCGAGTTCACGCTGGAAAGCGACGCCACGGGCGCGGGCGCGCTGACCGTGCGCAGCGGCTGGGTGCTGGTCGGCAACGGCGGCGGCGAAGCCCTGGTGCCGCAGGGCGCCACGGTGCGCCTGCGCGCGGACGGCGCGGCGGGAACGCCGCACGATCTTGGCGCAAGCGCCGGTTTCGTGGCGGCGCTGGCGGAACTCGACGCGCGGCGTGGCGTGTTGCCGGCCGACGATGCGCGTCTCCAGCGGTTGCTGGCGCAGGCGCGGCCAGAGGATGCCATCAGCCTGCTGTCGCTGCTGCAGCGGCACCCGCGGTTGGCGGGTGGCCCGCTGTACGATCGCTTGCGCGCGTTCCTCGCAAGCGCGCCCGCGCCGTCGCGCGAAGCGGTGCTGCGCGGCGCGCCGGGCGCGCTGGATCCGTGGTGGAACGCGTTGCCCTATCCGCGCGCCAAGCGCTGGTGGCTGCAATGGCCGGATGGGCTGCCGGCGGGAGACGATGCGGCATTCACTGGCGCGCGCACGGCGGTTCCCGAGCGCCGTTAACAGTTGTCGCGGTGCGGTCGTCCTACCTCGACACCCCCGAGGAGACCACAACGATGCCCGCACTTCCCCGCGCCACCCTGGCGTTCGCACTCGTCCTGCTCGCCGCCTGCGACGCGCCAGCCAGCGATCATGCCGCCACGACGGCGATCAATCGTCCGGTGCCGGTGATCGGCAATCCCTGCGAGGGCTGCGAAGCCGTGTTCGACGGCATGCCGGCGGAGATTCCGTCCAGCATCCGGCTTGCGCCTCCCGGCGAACCCGGCGTGCCGATGCGCATTTCCGGACGGGTACTGGACGGCTCCGGCCGCATCCGCGCCGGCGTGGTGGTCTACGCCTACCAGACCGATCGCACAGGCATCTATCCGAGCCCGGCGCAGCGGCTCGGTCGTGAGGCCATGCGTCATGGACGCCTGCGCGGCTGGGTGCGCAGCGACGCGCAGGGCCGCTACGCCATCGACACCATCCGGCCGGGCAGCTACCCCGACGAAGAGATGGCCGAACACGTGCATATGCACGTGCTCGAACCCGGCTGCTTCACCTACTACATCGACGACCTGATGTTCCTCGACGACCCCAAGCTGTCCGCAGAAGAACAGCGCGAGGCGTACGGCACCGGCGGAAACGGCTTCCTGCGGCCAGTGATGGTCGATGGACGCTGGCAGGTCGAGCGCGACATCGTGCTGGGGCAGGGCGTGCCCGGCCACCGCGAATGCCGGGCGCCATGAGCGGCGCACGCCATCCCGCCTGCCTCCGGCGCCTGCACTGGGCGGTCGCGGCGGGCGTGGTCGTCCAGCTCGCGTTGGGCTGGGGATCAGAAGCCATCGACGGCGACGCCGGGATGCGCCTGCTGCGTATCCACTTCCAGCTCGGCATGGTGCTGCTGACACTGATGTCGCTGCGGCTCGCCTGCCGGCTGATGCGGCACATGCCGCCGGCCGATGACGGGGAGCCGCGCTGGCGTCGCCGGGCGGCGTATATCGTCCACGCCGGGCTGTATCTGCTGCTGTTCCTGCTGCCGATCAGCGGCTACGTGATCTGGGTTTGGATGGAAGCGCCTCTCGACCTGCTGGGCGTGCTGCGGGTGCCGAGGCTGTTCGTGCCGCCCGCCGACGACGAAACCTGGCGGGCGATCGCCTGGTACGTCCACTTCGCCTGCGTGTGGTTGCTGTCCGCGCTGGTCGCGTTGCACGCGGCGGCGGCGCTCTGGCACCAGTGGGTGCGGCGCGACGGGCTGATCAGCCGGCGGATGCTGTAGCGCCGCCAGCCAGCAGGCCGAGTGCGACCGGCAGCGCTGCCTCGGCCCAGCGCGCGTACTGCGCCGCCGAGGGGTGCAGGCCGTCTTCCGCCAGCATCCCGGCGGCTTCACCTGTGCGGGAAATCGCGGTGATGTCCACGAAGGCCACGCCTTCGGCCAAGCACAGCTCGCGTGCGGCGGCGTTGTAGGCGTCTAGCGCGTCGGCGATGGCCTGGCGGTCGCGGCCGCTGTCCGCTGCGAACGGGGTCACGCCCCAGTCGGGGATCGACAGCGCCAGCACGCGGCCGGCGCGCCCGCCCGCCAGCGCGATCGCGCGACGCAGCAGGCGATGGAACTCGCCGACGTAATCGTCCACGCTGCGGCCGCGGTACTGGTTGTTGACGCCGATCAGCAGCGAAACGAAGTCCCATTCGCCCAGCGGCTCGGCGGCGTCCATGGCCGCCGAGAGTTCGTCCGTGGTCCAGCCGGTGGTGGCGATGATGCGTGGCTCACTGATGGCAATCCCCGCGTCGCGCAGGCGCGCGGCCAGCTGTACCGGCCAGCGGCCTGCCGCCTCCACGCTTTGGCCGATGGTGTAGGAGTCGCCCAGGGCGAGGTAAGAAATGGTGTCAGGGACAATTTCCATGCCGGCCTTTTCCATTCCGGTGACGGGGAGAAATTGTCCCTGACACCATTTCGCGCTTCAGGCCACTGCGCTCTGCCGCTGCGCGCGCTCGGCGCGGCGGGTCAGGACGCGGTCGATGCGGCTGAACACCTCGCGCAGCACCGGTGCCTCCGGCAGCAGGGTGACGCGGAAGTGGTCGCGGTAGGGCACGTTGAAGCTGGTGCCGGGGACGATCAGCACGTCCTCCTGCTCCAGCACTTCCAGCGCGAAGTCGTGGTCGTCCAGGCCCTGCGCGGCCGGACCGATGATGCGCGGGAAGCCGTACAGGGCACCGGCCGGCGGCACCAGCGACAGGTGTTCGCTGGCGGCGCAGCTGTCGATCAGCGCGCGGCGGGTCTCGAACAGGCGGCCGCCGGGGCGCACCAGTTCGCCGATGGTGTCGATGCCGTGCAAGGCCTGATCGATGGCGAACTGGCCCGGCACGTTGGCGCACAGGCGCAGCGCGCCGAGCAGGTCCAGGGCGTGGTGGAAGTCGCCGCAGGCCAGCGGGTCGCCGGACAGCACCGCCCAGCCCACCCGCCAGCCGCAGGCGCGGTGAACCTTCGACAGCCCGCCGAAGCTCATGCACGGCAGGTCGCCGGCCAGCGGCGCGACCGGCTGGAACACCGCGTCGTCGTAGAGGATGCCGTCGTAGATCTCGTCCACCAGCAGCAGCAGGCGGTAGCGGCGGGCGATCTCGACGATCTGCTCCAGCAGCGCGCGCGGATAGTTGGCGCCGGTGGGGTTGTTGGGGTTGATCAGCACGATGGCGCGGGTGCGCGAGGACACCAGCGATTCGATCTGCTCGGGATCGGGCAGGAAGCCGTTCTCGCGGTCGCACTTGTAGTAGACCGGGCGACCGTCGTTGAGGATGGTGGCCGCGCTCCACAGCGGGTAGTCGGGCGAGGGCACCAGCACTTCCTCGCCGGGGTTGAGCAGCGCCCGCAGGGAGATGTCGATCAATTCCGACACGCCGTTGCCGATGAACACCCGCTCCGGCGAGGCATTGGGCGTGCCGCGCAGGCGATGGAATTCCGCGATCGCCTCGCGCGCCTCCGGCAGTCCCTGCTGGTGGGTGTACGGGTCGGTGCGCGCGATGCGCCCGGCGATGGCGTCCTGCAGGTGTTCCGGCGCCCGGAAGCCGAAGGCGCCGGGGTTGCCGATGTTGAGCTTGATCAGCTTGCGGCCTTGTCCCTCCAGCTCCCGCGCTCGCCGCGCCAGTTCGCCCCGGATTTCGTAGCGGACTTCGGTGAGGCGGGTGCGGGTGGCGATCCTGTTGCGGGGGTTGAAGGACGACATCGACGTGCATGCGTGGGAGGGGAGGAACAGCCTATCGGAAAACGGGGCTGCACCGCGGCATTGCGCCGCCGGGTCCGGCTTCGCCGCTCAGGCTCCGCTTCCGGCTTCGATGCGCGGCTCCAGGGCGGCTGCACGGTGCGGCCAGGTGCCAGTCGCCGGGTACTGGGCGTTCGCTGCTCCAAGCCTGCCCCGGCAGCGCACGCCGCTGCATGGTCGCCATTGGCGGGGCTATCATCCCCCCGATGAGAGAACGCCGCCCCGCATGACCCCGCCTTCCGCGCTCCCCGCGCTTTCCGCGATCGGCTGGCGCTGGACGCCGCAGGCGATGGAACCGGGCTGGGCGGCGTTGCTCGCGGCGCACCCGGCGGCGCGGCCGGCGCGGATCGTCGAGCAGCACCGCAGCGGCTACCGCGTGGCCGAGGCCATCGACCAGGCCGACCCGGCCGAGTCGCTGCCGGAATGGCAGCGCGCCGGCAGCTACCGCAAGGGCGAGATCAGCCCCGAGGCGCGCCCCGCGGTGGGCGACTGGGTGCTGGTGGAAGGCGAGGCGCCGAAGTCGCTGCGGATCGTCGCCCTGCTGCCACGTCTTTCCGCGATCAAGCGCGGCGCCGCCGGCGAGCATTACCGCCAGCAGGTGATCGCCGCCAACATCGACACCGCGTTCGTGGTATGCGGGCTGGATGCCGACTTCAACCCGCGCCGGATCGAACGCTACCTGCTGCTGGTGGCCGGCAGCGGCGTGCAGCCGGTGGTGGTGCTCACGAAGTCCGACCGGGACGACGCCGACGTCGAGGCCGCGCTGCGCGCGCTGCGCGCGCTGGACGTGCCGCTGCTGGCGCTGAACGCGAAAGACCCGGCCGCTGCGGCCGCCCTGGCGCCGTGGCTGGGCGCGGGTTGCAGCGTGGTGCTGGTGGGCAGTTCGGGCGCGGGCAAGTCGACCCTGACCAACACCCTGCTCGGCATCGAGAAGATGAAGACCGGCGCGGTCCGCGACAGCGACGCCCGCGGCCGCCACACCACCACCCACCGCGCGCTGCTGGCGCTGCCAGGCGGCGCCTGCCTGATCGACACCCCCGGCATGCGCGAACTCAAGCCCACCGGCGAGGAGGATGTCGCGGAAAGCTTCGCCGACGTCGAGGCGCTGGCGGAGCAGTGCCGCTTCCGTGACTGCAAGCATGCTAAGGAGCCCGGCTGTGCGGTGCGCGCGGCGGTGGAAAGCGGCGCGCTGGATGGCCAGCGCGTCGCCAATTTCCTCAAGCTGTCGGACGAAGTGGCGGGTGCGGCCAACCGCCTCGCCACCCGGCTGGCGCAGAAGGCGGACGCCAAGGTGCTGGGCAAGACCAAGGCGCAATACAAGAAATTCGACGAGAGACATGGCCGGCACTGACGCCATCTCCCACCACGCCGCGCTCGATGCGCGGATGGCGCGCGCAGCCAGGCCGATCCGCCTGCTCAGCCTGGCCAGCTGGCCGGCCAGCGAACAGCAGGCCTTCCTCGCGGGCTGGGCGCGGGGCAATCCGCGGCTGCCGGATTACCAGTATCCGAAGCACGATTTCTCCGAGGCGCGCCGCGAGCTGGCCGCGGTTGCCGCCGCCGCCGATCCCACCCATCCGCTTGGCCAGTACCTGGTCGAATCCGCGCAGGGCTGGGTGCTGGCCGCCGAGCTGCTGGAACACCTCGGCAGCGCGCAGGTGACCGACCTGTCCATCGCGCTGTTCGGCACGCCCGACCAGGCCCTGCCCGGCGGTATCACCACCCGCGAGGCGGCCAACCACTTCCTGCGCGTGGCGGACAACTTCGACCGCGAGCTGATCGCGCCCGCGGAACAGGTGGAGATTTCCGCCACGGCGCTGGCGCTGCGGCTGCAGTCCGAGCTGGACGATTTCTTCGACGGCCGGCTGATCGACGTGGTGCTCGATCCCGACCTGATCGCCAAGGCCGCCGCCGGCGCCACCCGCATCCGCCTGCGTTCGGGCGCGGCGTTCTCCGACTACGATCTGCAGCAGCTGCTGCAGCACGAGGCCTTCGTGCACTCGCTGACCGCGCTCAACGGCCGCCAGCAGGAGAGCCTGCCCAGCCTGGCGCTGTCATCGCCGCGGGTCACCGCGACGCAGGAAGGGCTGGCGGTGTTCGCCGAGCAGATCACCGGCAGCATCGACATCGAACGGATGAAGCGGGTCAGCCTGCGCATCGAGGCGGTGGCGATGGCGCTGGGTGGCGCGGATTTCCTGCAGGTGTTCCGCTACTTCCTCGAGTCAGGCCAGAGCGAGGTGGAGAGCTTCACCTCCGCGCAGCGCGTGTTCCGCGGCGTGCCGACCACTGGCGGCGCGGCATTCACCAAGGACACCGTGTACCTGCGCGGCCTGCTGGGCGTGCATACCTTCTTCCGCTGGGCGCTCAAGCACCGCAAGCTGCGGCTGTGCCGGCTGCTGTTCGCCGGCAAGATGACCCTGGCCGACGTGCAGCGCTTCGAGCCGCTGTTCGAGAGCGGCGACCTGCGTGAGCCGCGCTGGCTGCCGCCGTGGGTGGCGCGCGCCAACGGACTGGCCGGGACGCTGGCGTTCTCGCTGTTCGCCAACCGCATCCGGCTGGAACAGGTGGTCTCGGCGGAAAGCGTGGCCGATCTCTAGCGCAGGCGCACCAGACGCCCGTCCGCCAGGATGCGATAGTCCGCGGGTGCATTGCCCTCCACCAGCTGCACGCGTTCACCGATCGGTACGCCGTCGTAGCGCGGGATGTCGTGGGTCAGCCGGTGGAAAATCCACACGTTCGCATCCGGATCCGGGTGCAGCAGCAGCGGCGTGGAGCCCTCGTGGAGGCGTACGGCGGTGGCCAATGCCGGCGAGAACCGCGATTGCACCTCGCCCACCGTGCGGATGCCCTGCATGACCGCCAGGCCATGCAGCAGCGTCATGCCCGCGAACAAAGCGATGGCGACGCGGTCTACGCGGTGCGCCAGCGGCCAAGCCGCGGCTACCGTCATCGCCGTGACTGCGGCGAAACCGTAACCGTAGTGGTTCCAGCTGCCGGACAGCGGCAGCACCGGCAGCAGCGCGGCCGCGCCGCCCAGCAGGAACAGCAGCGCCAGACGCCGGTCCGTGCGCAGCAGCGCGACCACCAGCCACAGCCAGAGCAGACCGGCGACCAGCGCCGGTGTCGGGCGACGCAGGGTGAGGAAGGTTTCCTGCACCGGCACCAGCGGCGCAAACAGCTGGTATTCCAGCCAGCGCAGCGGCAGGTTGGACGCCTGCAGCACGTACTGGCCGCCTTCGCGCGGTGCTTCCAGCAAAAGGTCGAGGCGCAGTGTCAGCCAGATCGCGGCAACGGCGCCCGCACCGGCTGCGGCCGCGAGCCAGCGCGCGCGCCGCGCATCGAAGATCGATGCGACCAGCAGCAAGGGCGGGATGGCGAGGGCGGCCTCCTTGGCCAGCAGTGCCACCGAGGTCAAGGCTGCGGCGGCAAGCGCTGCCAAGACTGGTCTGGAGGGCTGCTGCACGATCCGGATTATGCAAAGGACACAGGACAAGCAAAGGAGGTCGGCAATGCAGCCCACCCATCCGTGTACGAGCGCAGCGAAGGGTCCGGCAGCGAAGATCAGCGCGCCGCCCGCGGCTGGCCAGGCCGCCAGGCCAAAGCGGCGCGTCACGGAGAACAGAAGCCCCGCATTCATGGATCCCCAGGTGACCAGCAGGGCATGAAAGGCCATCGGAACATCGAACAGCTGCCGCGACAGCAGCATCCACAGCGAGAAAGTCAGTGGACGGTACTGGAAAGCGGACACGTCGCGCCACGGCGCAAGCAGGTCGCCGTTGGCGAAGGCTGCCCATTGCAGCTCGTAGTGGCTGAAATAGCCGGGATTCAGAACCAGCGGCCATTGCAGCAGCAGCGCTGCCAGCACCACCCAGGGCCAAGTAGGTGAAAAACGGGGCCGCGATTGCTTCATGCCCCTGCCAGCAGTTGCGCGGCGCGCTCGCCGCTGCCCATCGCCAGCGTCCAGCCCAGCATGCCGTGGCCGATGTTCAGCACCAGGCCGTCGCGCGCCTCGCGGATGACTGCGCTGGACGTGGGAGTGGCCGGGCGCAGCCCGGCCCAGCGGTGTTCGATGCGGCCGTAGTCGGCGGCCTCCGGCAGCGAGGCTCGGGCCATTGCGACCAGTTGTTCCATCCGCGCCGGATCGGGAGTGGGGTCCCAATGGTTGAGGTCCGCCAGTCCCGCCACCCGGATGCGCTCGCCCAGCCGGCAGAACACCAGCTTGCGCGCGGTGTCGGTGATGCTGGCCATCGGTGCCTGGGCGCCGCAGGGGGCGGTGAACGAGTAGCCCTTGATCGCCATCAGCGGCGAGGCCAGGCCCAGCGTTCGCAGCAGCGCGTGGCTGTCGATGCCGGCGCAGAGCGCGATCTTCTCGACCCGCACGCTGTCGCCGCTGCTGGCGTGCAGGCGCCAGTGCGCGCCGTCGCGCCGCGCGCGCTGCAGGTCGAAGCCGAAGCGCGACTGCACGTCGTACTGCGCCTGCAGGATCTGCAGCAGGCCGGTGCAGAACCGCCAGGGATCGCCCGCTTCCTCGTCCGGGGAATACACCGCGCCGGCCATCCCGCGTGCGCCGGCCAGCGCGGGTTCGGCAGCAATCGCCTGCGCCGGCGAGAGCAGCTGCTGGCGCACGCCGAACGGCCGCTTGACGTCGATCATCGCCCGCGCCTTGGGCAGCGCGGTGGCGTCGTAGTAGACGTGCAGCTTGCCGGCCACGCGGTGCTGGAAGTCGATCGGGTGGCGCGCCAGCAGCGCGTCCATTGCCGCCTTCGATTCCAGCGCCAGCGCCAGCGTCGCCAGTGTGTTGCGCTGCAGGCGCGCGCCGGTGGCATTGCGCAGGAAGGCCAGGCCCCAGGCCCAGAAGTGCGGGTCCAGCGAGGCGCGCACGCGGAAGGCGGCGTCGCCACCGGCGAGCATGCCGGGCAGCTGCTTCCACAGCGCCGGGCCGGCCATCGCGTCGGTGTAGGCGTAACTGAGCTGGGCGCCATTGGCGAACGAGGCACCCAGCGCGGGGCCGTCCGCGCGGTCGAGCAACAGCACCCGCAACCCGCGGCGGGCCAGCGCCCAGGCGGTGGCCAGGCCGACCACGCCGGCGCCGACCACGGCCACGTCGGCATCGTTGCCCGCGTGCATCAATGCGGCCACAGGTTGATGAAGCCGGTGATGATCAGCGCGTTGGTGAAGTCGATGAAGAACGCGCCCACCAGCGGCGCCACCAGGAACGCGCGCGGCGCGGCGCCGTAACGCTCCACCAGCGTGCGCATCACCGCCATCGCGTTGGCGGTGGTGCCCAGCATGAAGCCGATGAAGCCGCCGCCCATCACCGCGGCGTCGTAGTCGCGGCCCATCGCGCGGAACACCAGCGCGCAGAACGCCGCCACCAGCGCCGCCTGCAGGCCCAGGTTGACCAGCAGCGGCAGCGCCAACCCGGCCAGCTCCCACAGCTTCAGATTCATCAGCGCCACCGCCAGGAACAGCGACAGGCAGACGTTGCCGATCAGCTCGGTGGTCGGCACCGACAGGCCGATCAGGTGGGTACGGTCGTCGAGGTTGCGCACCACCGCGCCGACCAGCATCGCGCCGACATACGCCGGCAGGGTGATGCCGGTGGCGGAGATCGCCTTGCTGACCCACGCGCCCAGCCACATCGCCACCAGGATCACCACGATGCTCTTGAGCGCGCTGTATTCCCGCTCCGCCTCGCTGGAAGCGGGCAGTACCGGCGAGTCGGCCGGCGCCCGGTGATCGTCGGGGCGGATCGAGGTCAGTCCGAAGCGGCGGATCAGCAGCGTCGCCACCGGCCCGCCCAGCAGGCCGCCGCAGACGATGCCGGCCATCGCGGAGGCGACCGCGATGGACTCGGCGCCTGCCACGCCGGCGCGTTCGAACAGCGGCGCGAACGCCAGCCCGGTCGCCGGGCCGCCGGTCAGGGTGGTGGAGCCGGCCAGCACGCCGAACAGCGGATGCAGGCCGAAGCCGGTCGCCACCGCCATGCCCAGCAGGTTCTGCGCCACCGCGAACACGCTGGCCAGCAGCAGGAACAGCATCACCTGGCGGCCGCTGATCCGCAGCAGCCAGACGCTGGCGTTGAAGCCGATGGTGGTGAAGAACGCGATCATCAGCGGGCTCTGCAGGCCGGTGTCGAGCGCGAACAAGGTCGCGCCGCGGGCGTGCGCGGCCCAGGCGGCCAGTGCGAACACCAGCCCCCCGATCACCGGCGGCGGCAGGTTGTAGCGGCCCAGCACCGGCACCACCCGGCACAGCCCGTAGCCCAGGAACAGGGCCAGGCCGGCCAGCGCCAGCGTCTGCACGGCATCGAGTTGCAGCATGTTGTGGAGTCTCCGGCGGCGCCGGTGGCGGAACCGGCCGGCATGAAGCCGTTATCATCCCCCATCCGCACCATGGAATGCGCTTCGATGTCCGACACCCCCGCCAGCGACGATCTGAAACAGGCCGCTCTCGACTATCACCGGCAGGAACCGAAGGGCAAGATCCGGGTCACCGCGACCAAGCCGATGGTGACCCAGCGCGACCTGGCGCTGGCCTACTCGCCGGGCGTGGCCTATGCCTGCGAGGAGATCGCCGCCGATCCCACCAAGGCCAGCGAGTACACCGCGCGCGGCAACCTGGTGGCGGTGATCTCCAACGGCACCGCGGTGCTGGGCCTGGGCGACATCGGCCCGCTGGCCGGCAAGCCGGTCATGGAAGGCAAGGGCGTGCTGTTCCAGAAGTTCGCCGGCATCGACGTGTTCGACCTCGAAGTCGACGAACGCGACCCCGACAAGCTGGTCGACATCATCGCCAGCCTGGAGCCCACCTTCGGCGGCATCAACCTCGAGGACATCAAGGCGCCGGAATGCTTCATCGTGGAGCGCAAGCTGCGCGAGCGGATGAAGATCCCGGTGTTCCACGACGACCAGCACGGCACCGCGATCATCGTCGGCGCCGCGGTGCTGAACGCGCTGGCGGTGGCCGGCAAGGACATCGCCGAGGTGAAGCTGGCCACCACCGGCGCCGGCGCCGCCGGTATCGCCTGCCTGGACATGCTGGTGGCGCTGGGCGTGAAGCCGGAGAACATCCTGGCCTTCGACCGCGATGGCGTGATCCATACCGGCCGCCCCAACCTGGATCCCGACAAGGCCCGCTACGCCCGCGACACGCCCAAGCGCACGCTGGCGGAGATCGTGGACGGCGCCGACGTGTTCCTCGGCCTGTCCGCGGGCGGCATCCTGAAGCCGGAGATGGTGGCGACGATGGCCGCCAACCCGGTCATCCTCGCGCTGGCCAACCCGTACCCTGAGATCCTGCCGGACGACGCCAAGGCGGTGCGCCCGGATGCGATCATCGCCACCGGCCGCTCCGACTTCCCCAACCAGGTCAACAACGCGGTCTGCTTCCCGTACATCTTCCGCGGCGCGCTGGACGTGGGCGCCACCCAGATCAACGAGGCGATGAAGCTGGCCTGCGTGCGGGCGATCGCCGCGCTGGCGCGCAAGGAAGCCTCCGACCTCGGCGCGGCCTACGGTGGCGAGGTGCCGACCTTCGGCCGCGACTACCTGATCCCGCGCCCGTTCGACCCGCGCCTGCTGACCCAGCTGGCGCCGGCGGTGGCGCAGGCGGCGATGGACTCCGGCGTGGCCGAGCGGCCGTTGGCCGATCTCGAGGCCTACCGCGAGAAGCTGGGCCAGTTCATCCACCGCACCAGCCTGATGATGAAGCCGGTGTACGAGCGCGCCCGCGCCGACCGTCGGCGGGTGGTGTATGCCGAGGGCGAGGAGTTCAAGGTGCTGCAGGCGGTGCAGACGGTGATCGACGAAGGCCTGGCCTTCCCGATCCTGATCGGCCGGCCGGAGGTGATCGAGGCCCGGATCGAGAAGCTGGGCCTGCGCATGCGCGCCGGGGTCGATTTCGAACTCACCAACATCAACGACGACCCGCGCTTCGAGGACTACTGGCGCCAGTACCACGCGCTGACCGAGCGTCGCGGGGTGACCCCGGACGCGGCCAAGAACCTGCTGCGCTCGCGGCCCACCCTGATCGCCACGCTGATGGTCGAACGCGGCGAGGCCGACGCGTTGATCTGCGGTCTGGTCGGCCGCTACCACAAGAAGCTGGGCTACCTGCGCAGCATCTTCGACTTCGAGCCGGGCGTCACCGGTACCGCGGCGATGACCGGCGTCATCAACGACAAGGGCGCGTGGTTCTTCGTCGATACCCACGTGCAGCTGGACCCGTCCGCCGAGCAGATCGCCGAGGCCACGCTGCAGGCCAGCTACCGGCTCAAGCTGTTCGGGATCGAGCCGAAGGTGGCGCTGCTGTCGCACTCCAACTACGGCAGCCACCTCGACGGCAGCGCGGGCAAGATGCGGCAGGCGTTCGAGATCATCCGCAAGCGCGCGCCGAAGCTGGAGGTGGACGGCGAGATGATGGCCGACACCGCCTGGGACGAGGCGCTGCGCCAGCGCATGTTCCCCAACACCACCCTGAAGGGCCGCGCCAACCTGCTGGTGATGCCGAACCTGGACGCCGCCAACATCGCCTACAACCTGATCCGGGTGGCCACCGGCGGGGTGGCGATCGGGCCGATCCTGATGGGCCTGGACCAGCCGGCGCACATCCTGACCCCGGCGTCGTCCTCGCGGCGGGTGGTCAACATGACCGCGATCGCCGCGGTGGACGCGCAGATCCGCGCGGAACTGCGTACCCGCAACGGCTGAGCCGCCGCGCGGCGTCCTGCCGCGCGTTTTTCCCCAGGATCCCGTTGCCCCGACGCCCCGCGCCGGGGCGCGGGCGCGGGGGGGGGGGCAGCGCCCGCCGACAGGCCGGGCGGCGCGTCGTGGCCGGGGCTGTTGCGATTGGTGGCAGGACAATTTTTGAAATATCCGGGTAAAACGTGATTTGAGCTGCATTGCAGCATCCCCCGGCGCCCCGCGCTTGCTAGACTCGGCCTTTCGACGACTGTCCGGCCGATGGAGCGCGCGCGATGAACTGGCTCAACGAAATGCTGCAGAACGATCCCGACCCGCAGGAATCCCGCGAGTGGATCGAATCGCTGAAGGCGGTCATCGACCATGACGGCCCGCAGCGCGCCCACCAGCTGCTGGAGGGCATGGTCGAACTGACCCGCCGCGCCGGCACCCACCTGCCGTTCGCGCCCACCACCGCCTACATCAACACCATCCCGGCGCACCTGGAGCCGCGGATGCCGGGCGACGCGCACCTGGAATGGCGGATCCGCTCGATGATCCGCTGGAACGCGATGGCCATGGTGGTGCGGGCCAACCGCAAGCCGGGTTCGCTGGGCGGGCACATCGCCAGCTTCGCCAGCTCCGCCACGCTGTACGACGTCGGCTTCAACCATTTCTGGCGCGCGCCGTCCGACCAGCATCCGGGCGACCTGCTCTACATCCAGGGCCACAGCTCGCCGGGCATCTACGCGCGCGCCTTCATGGAAGGCCGGATCAGCGAATCGCAGCTGGACAGCTTCCGCATGGAAGTGGACGGCCGCGGCATCTCCAGCTATCCGCACCCGTGGCTGATGCCGGACTTCTGGCAGACCCCCACCGTCAGCATGGGCCTGGGCCCGCTGGCCGCGATCTACCAGGCGCGCAGCTGGAAGTACCTGGAAGCGCGCGGGCTGATGCCGAAGACCGACCGCAAGGTGTGGTGCTTCCTCGGCGACGGCGAAACCGACGAGCCCGAATCGCTGGGCGCCATTGGCGTTGCCGGCCGCGAAGGGCTGGACAACCTGGTCTTCGTCATCAACTGCAACCTGCAGCGCCTGGACGGCCCGGTGCGCGGCAACGGCAAGATCATCCAGGAGCTGGAGGGCCAGTTCCGCGGCGCCGGCTGGAACGTCATCAAGACGATCTGGGGCAGCTACTGGGACCCGCTGCTGGCCAAGGACACCAACGGCGTCCTGCGCAAGATCATGATGGAGACCGTCGACGGCGAGTACCAGAACTGCAAGGCCTTCGGCGGCGCCTACACGCGCGAGCATTTCTTCGGCAAGTCGCCGGAGACGCTGGCGATGGTGTCCAGCCTCAGCGACGACGACATCTGGCGCCTGAACCGCGGCGGCCACGACCCGCACAAGGTCTACGCGGCCTACGACGCGGCGGTGAAGACCACCGGCCAGCCCACCGTGATCCTGGCCAAGACGGTCAAGGGCTACGGCATGGGCAGCGCCGGCGAGGCGCTCAATCCCACCCACCAGACCAAGAAGCTGGACAACGATGCGGTGCGCGCGTTCCGCGACCGCTTCCAGCTGCCGATCAGCGACGATCTGCTGCGCGACGGCGAAGTGCCGTTCTACCGTCCGGACGAGAAGTCGCCGGAAATGGAATACATGCGCGAGCGCCGCGCCGCCCTCGGCGGGCACCTGCCGCAGCGCCGGCAGAAGGCCAGCAAGCCGCTGGAAGTGCCGCCGCTGGCGACCTTCGAGCGCCTGCTCAAGTCCACCGGCGAGCGCGAGATCAGCACCACCATGGCGTTCGTGCAGATGTTCAACATCATCCTGCGCGACAAGCAGGTGGGCCCGCGCTGCGTGCCGATCGTGGCCGACGAGGCGCGCACCTTCGGCATGGAAGGCCTGTTCCGCCAGCTCGGCATCTATGCGCCGCAGGGCCAGAAATACAAGCCGGTGGACGCCGACCAGCTGATGTTCTACCGCGAGGACGCGGCCGGGCAGGTGCTGGAGGAAGGCATCACCGAAGCCGGCGCGTTCGCCAGCTGGATGGCGCTGGCCACGGCCTACAGCAGCAGCGACCTGCAGATGCTGCCGTTCTACATCTACTACTCGATGTTCGGCTTCCAGCGCGTCGGCGACTTCGCCTGGCAGGCCGGCGACATGCGCGCGCGCGGCTTCGTGCTGGGTGGCACCGCCGGCCGCACCACGCTCAACGGCGAAGGCCTGCAGCACGAGGACGGCCATTCGCACGTGCAGAGTTCGCTGATCCCGAACGTGCGCAGCTACGACCCCACCTTCGCCTACGAAGTGGTGACCCTGGTGCAGTACGGCATGCAGCGGATGCTGGCCGAGCAGCACGACGAGTACTTCTACATCACCCTGATGAACGAGAACTACACCCATCCGGAGATGCCGCAGGGCAGCGAGGAGGGGATCATCAAGGGCATGTACCTGCTGCAGGACGCCGGCAAGGGCAAGAAGACCGACCTGCGCGTGCAGCTGCTGGGCAGCGGCACCATCCTGCGCGAGGTGATCGCGGCAGCCGAGCTGCTGGACAAGGACTTCGGCATCAAGGCCGACATCTGGTCCTGCCCCAGCTTCACCGAGCTGGCGCGCGACGGTGCCGACGCGGAGCGCTGGAACCGTTTCCACCCCGAGGCCAAAGCCCCGCGCAAGGCCTGGGTGACCCAGCTGCTGGAAGGCCGCCAGGGCCCGGCCATCGCCGCCACCGACTACGTGCGCACCTTCGCCAACCAGATCCGCGAGTACGTGCCGATGCGCTACAGCGTGCTCGGCACCGACGGCTACGGCCGCAGCGACACCCGCGAGAACCTGCGCCGCCACTTCGAGGTGGACCGCTTCCACGTCGCCCACGCCGCGGTCGCCGCGCTGGCCGCCGAAGGCAAGCTCACCGCCAAGGACGTGACCCGCGCGATCAAGCTCTACAAGCTGGACACCGAGCGGCCGAATCCGCTGCTGGCGTGATGACTGGATGCGCGTGACGAAGAAGGCGGCCACCGGCCGCCTTCTTCATTGTCGACCGTAGAGCGGGGCATTGCCCCGCTGCGGGTTCCGCAAACGGAACGCCCCGCCGGAAGTTATTTCTTCAGCGAATCGCGGATCTCGCGCAGCAGCAGGATGTCTTCCGACGGCACGGGGGGCGCGGCCGGTGCCTCTTCCGGCTTCTTGTGCAGCCGGTTGATGGCTTTCACCACCATGAAGATGGCGAAGGCGACGATGACGAACTGGATCACCGCGTTGATGAACTCGCCATAGGCCAGCACCACCGCCGGCACTTCCTTGCCGGCCGCATCCATCGTTGCCGCCTTCAGCGTGATCGCCAGCCTCGAGAAATCCACCCCGCCGATCAGCAGCCCGATCGGCGGCATGATCACCTTGTCCACCAGCGCGGAGACGATCTTGCCGAACGCGCCGCCGATCACCACGCCCACGGCGAGGTCGATCACGTTGCCGCGCATCGCGAATTCACGGAACTCGGTCATCATCCCCATCGGCTGTCCTCCACTGCTGGCGTGAAGCCGAAGATTAACCGTTCGCAGGCGCGATGTGGCCCTGCAGCCGCAGCGCATCGCCAATGCGGGCATCGAAGCGATCGCCCGGTTGCAGCGCGGCCACGCCGGCGGGCGTGCCCATGAACACCAGGTCGCCGGCGCGCAGCGCGTACAGCTTCGACAGTTCGTGCAGGATCTCCGGCACGTCCCAGATCAGCTGGTCCAGCGTGGAGGCCTGGCGCCGCTGGCCGTTGATCTCCAGCGTGATCGGCAGCGCGTCCAGTGCGCCTAGTTCGCCTGCCGGCAGCAGCGCGCTGACCGGGGCGGAATGATCGAAGCCCTTGCCGGTATCCCAGGGCAGGCCCTTGGCCTTGGCGGCGGCCTGCAGGTCGCGTCGGGTCAGGTCCAGACCGACGCCGTAGCCGAATACCAGCGACGACGCGGCAGCGACCGCGAGCTCGCCCGCCGGCGCGTCGGCGCCCAGTGCCACCACCAGCTCGACTTCATGGTGCAGGTCGGATGTGCCGGGCGGGTAGGGCACCGCGCCATCGATGACGATGGCATCGGCCGGCTTCATGAAGAACACCGGCGTCCCGCGCTCGGCTTTCGACGCCGGCGCCACGGCGCCCATTTCGCGGGCATGGTCGGCGAAGTTGCGGCCCACGCAGTAGATCCGGCGCACCGGGAACGTGCCCAGCGCGGCACCGTTGCGGTCGATGACGGGAATCCGCGGCACCGCCGCGGCGGCGACCAGGTCCATCAGTGCGCCAGCGGCAGCTGCGCCTTGCCGACCACCCGATAGCTGCCGTCGAATGCCGGCTCGCGGCGACGCACGCCGGCGCGGCCGCCGCGCTGCACCCACAGCCGCCACAGCATGCCGCCGGCCAGCATCGCCGCGCCGACGAAGACGCCCACCACCACCAGGGCCAGCAGCAGGGCGACGCCCAGCAGCCCCAGCGCAATCCGCAGCAGCGGATGGCGCGGGCGGCGCGGGGCGTTGAAGGCGAAGCTGCGGAACTGCAGGAAAGCGCGGCGGTGGAGGCTCGACATCGTGATGGAAATCCTGAACGCGACAGCGTCATGACACAATGCGACCAAGTATCGGCAGAACCGGCGGGGCAGTTGTGAGCAGTTCGTTAAACGAAGCGCTGGTGCTGACGCCGCTGGAAGGCTTGCCGGCCGATAGCCTGCAGGCCTGCGATGCGCCGGTCGATGGCGAACTGGAATCGCTGATCCTCTATCGCGACCCGCAGGGCGGCGTGCGCGCCTGGCGCAACGTCTGCCCGCACGCCGGCCGCCGTCTCGATTTCGCGCCCGGCAAGTTCCTGCGCAGCAAGTCCGGCGATCTGGTCTGCGCGGTGCATGGCGCCGCGTTCGCCCTGCCGGAGGGCAATTGCGTGGCCGGTCCCTGCCGCGGCGACTGCCTGCGCGCGGTGCCGGTGCACGTGGCCGATGGCGAAGTGCGGCTGGGCGAGGCCGGCTGACCCCGCCGGAGGGGCGGACTTCGCCCGCTTCAGAAGACCAGGTTCACCATCAGCACGATGACCACCGTGTAGAGCAGGGTGAGCGGGCCGCCGGCGCGCCACATGTCGCGCGCGGTGTAGCCGGCCGGTCCGGTGATCATCGATACCGACGGATTGGATGCGGTCACGAAGTTGTTCGAGGCCGACAGCGCCACGATCAGCGCGAACGCGGTGGGGTCGCCGCCGACCGCCAGCGCCAGGTTGATCGCCAGCGGCACCAGCACGATGGTCGCGCCCACGTGGCTGATGACCATCGAGAAGGCGGTGGTGAACAGCGCCAGCGCGATTTCGATCAGCCACGGCGGCATGCCGTCGGGCAGCCGCTCGATGCTGTGCCCGGCCACCCAGGCGGCGGCGCCGCTGCTGTCCATCGCCCAGCCCAGCGGGATTAGGCAGGCCATCAGGAACACGGTCTTCCAGCTGATCGCGGCGTAGGCCTCGTCCATCTTCAGCACGCCGGTCACCAGCATGCCGGCCACGCCGGTCATCAGCGCGATGGAGGTGGGGATGCGGGTGGACAGCGCCAGCAGCATCGTCACCGCGAAGATCGCCATGGCGATCTTGAACTTGTGCGGGCGCTGTTCGCCCTTCGGGTAGTCGGTCACCACCACGAAGTCTCGGCTGCGCGCGGCTTCCGCCAGGTCGGTCCAGATGCTGTGCAGCACCAGCATGTCGCCCGCGCGGATCGGGATGTTGCGCACGTCCTCGCGCAGCACCTGCTTGTCGCGGTTGATCGCCAGCAGGCTCAGGCCGTACTGCTTGCGCAGCCGCAGCTGCGCCTGCGGCTTGCCGATGAAGGAGGAGGTGGGCGGCACCACCGCCTCGGAAATGCCGGCGCGGCTGGGGTTGAACAGGTCGGCGAACGCGCGCAGGCGGACCGAGTCGCGCAGGAAGTTCTTCTGCGCGAAGTCGGCGATGCGCTGGCGCTCGCCCATCACGCCCAGCACGCTGCCCACCCAGATGCGGGTGTCGGCCGGCGGCGCCAGCCGCGACTCGTTGCCGGTCTGCAGGGCCAGCAGCATCGGCATGTCCACCAATGCCTCCGCGTCGCCCACGCTCATGCCCACCAGCGGGCTGTCGGCGGTGACGGTGAGCTCGTGGATGTCTCCGTCGATGCCGTAGGCACGGGCGAAATAGCTCTGGGTGCGCGCCGGGGTGACCGCATCGTCGCCGTCCTCGCGCAGCACGCGGTTGCCGAAGAAATGGAAATACGCCAGCGACGCGGCCAGCAGCGCGAGCCCGATCGGCAGCGGCGCGAACATCTTGAGCGGCTGCAGCGAGGCCGCGCCCGAGGGCATGTTGGCGTTGGCCGACACCAGCAGGTCGTTGAGCAGGATCAGCGGCGAGTTGCCGACCATGGTCAGGCTGCCGCCCATGATGATCGCCGCCGACATCGGCATCAGCAGGCGCGACAGGCTGATGCCGGTGCGCGCGGTCAGCCGCGAGGCCACCGGCAGGTACAGCGCGGTGGCGGAGGTGTTCTGGATGAAGGCCGAGTTGAGCCCGGCCACCGCCGAGGACAGCAGCAGCAGGCGCTGCTCGACGCCATGCGCGCGCCGCAGCAGCCAGCTGGCCAGGCGGTTGAGCGCGCCGGTGCGGTCCAGCCCCGCGCCCAGGATCATGGTGGCGATGACATTCATTACCGCGTCCGAGGAAAAGCCGCCGAAGATGTCCTCGGGCGCCACCAGCCCGGTCAGCCCCAGGACCACCAGCACCACCAGCGCGGCGGCGTCGGCGCGGATGCGCTCGAACAGGAACATCGCCATGGTGAACGCCACCAGGCCCAGCACCCAGAGCATGTCGCCGGTGAGGGTGAGGGTGGTGTCCATCAGGCGTCGTCGGTGTCCTTACGTGTTGGCCCGGCGGCTCAGCGGCGGTGGTACAGCAGGTCCCAGACGCCGTGCCCCAGCTTCTGCCCGCGCGTCTCGAAATGGGTCTGCGGCCGCCACTCGGGGCGCGCCACGTGGCCGCGCAGCCCGGCGGCGTTTTCCAGGCCGGCGATGGCGTCGAGCACATCCCACATCTGCTCCGCATAGTCCCGCCAATCGGTGGCGAGGTGCAAGCGGCCATCGGGTGCGAGCTTGCGCACCAGCAGCGCGGCGAACTGCGGATTCACCAGCCGCCGCTTGTGGTGGCGCTTCTTGTGCCAGGGATCCGGGAAGTAGATGCGCACTTCGTCGAGGCTGCCGTCCGCGATCTCGTTCTCCAGCACTTCCACCGCATCGTGGTGGTAGAGGCGCACGTTGTCCGCATCGTCCTCCGCCAGCGCGTTGAGCAGGCGGCCCACGCCCGGCGCGTGCACTTCGATGCCGATGTGGTCGCGGTCCGGGTCGCGCCGCGCGGAGTAGCGCAGCGCCTCGCCGTTGCCGAAGCCGATTTCGAGGATGCGCCTGGCGCTGCGGCCGAAGGCGGCGTCGAAATCACGCGCTGCGCCCGCGTAGTCCAGGCCGAAGCGGGGCCACAGCTCGTCGAAGGCGCGCTGCTGCGCGTCGGTGAAGCGGCCCTGGCGAAGCACGAAGCTGCGGACCTTGCGCACGCCTTCGGTGGCGGTGAACGGCTTGGGCGGGGCCTTGGCGCCGCTGCTGGAAAACGGGTCGGTCAAATCGGCGGTCTCTGGCGCAGCCTGCGCAAGCATGCAGGCCCGGGCGCATATTGTCGCCCGTTGTCGCCCTTCGTGACGCAGCGCAGCGTGAGGTAGTTATGATTTCATGAAACGATCTCCCGCCATTCGCTGGCGTATGTCGCCCTCCGGGCCGCCAAGCCAGTCGATACCGAACTCCCTGTCCAGATCGAGGATGCCGATGAAAACCCTGTTCCGCCGGACCCTGCTGTCCGCCGCCCTTGCCATGGTCGCGATGCCCGCCGTGGCCCAGACGGTCCCGCCGTCGCCGTTCACCCGCACGATCTTCTTCGGCGACAGCCTGACCGACGGCGGCTACTTCCGTCCGCTGCTGACCCAGATGCTGGGCCCCAATGGCGCCCTGATCGGCCAGTTCACCACCAACCCCGGCTACGTCTGGTCGCAGCACCTGGCCAGCTACTACGGCGGCGACGCCGCCCCGGCCTGGACCGGCAACACCACCGCCAGCCCCACTGCGGGCAGCGGCGACAACTGGGCGGTGGGCGGTGCGCGCACCGGCACCACCACCGTCGGCGGGCTGGGCCTTACCCCGTCGCTCGCAGCGCAATACCAGGCTTATCTGGGCGCCGGCAACACCGTCGATCCGGGCGCGCTCTACACCGTCTGGGGCGGCGCCAACGACGTCTTCGCAGCTATCACCAGCTACCAGAACGCGTATGTGGCGAGCCTGATGGGTGGTGGCACCGCAACGCAAGCCGATGCCGCCGGCCAAGCTGCCGCAGGCGGCGTCATTGCGCCTGCCGTCGGTGCCCAGATCGGGCTGATCGGTGCGCTGAAAAACGCCGGCGCTCAGTACGTGCTGGTGCCCACGCTGCCGGACATGGGACTGACCCCCTCGGCCGCGGCCGGTGGCGCGGCCGGCAAGGCGCTCGCGAGCGGCCTGTCCACGAGCTACAACAACGCACTGTTCACCTCGCTGGCCAATGCCGGGGTGAGCGTGATCCCGCTGGACGTCTTCCACTTCCTGCAGGAAGTGGTTGCGAACCCGGCCGAGTTCGGCCTGACCAATGTCACCGGCACTGCCTGCTCCCCCGCGGTGCAGGGCGGCAACTCGCTGTTCTGCAGCCCGCCCTCGACCGTGCCCGGCGGCGCCAACAGCTACCTGTTCGCCGATGGCGTCCACCCGACCACCGCCGCCCACAAGGCGCTGGCCGACTTCGCGATCTCCGTGATCGACGGTCCGCGCCTGGTCTCGCTGCTGCCGCAGTCGGCCACCACCACCGGTCGCGCGCGCGCGCAGATGGTCGACGGCGTGGCGTCGGGCATGGCTGCGGCCGAGGGCGACGGGATGCACTGGTGGGCGGACCTGCGCGGCCAGCAGCAGCGCTTCGTCAATTCCAGCGGCTACGACGGTCTGGGCGGTACCGGATCGTTCGGCATCGGCTGGCGCAGCGGCAACCTGATGTACGGCGCATTCGCGGGCTACGGCCGGCAGGACGTCGACTTCGGCTACCGTCGCGGCGACTTCCGCCAGACCGACGCCAGCGTGGGCGGTTTCCTGGGCTGGGCCGGCGGCAATGCGTGGATCAACGGCCAGCTGAGCTGGACCAGGCTGGGCTACAAGGTGGATCGCCAGGTCAACCTCGGCCCGGCCACCCGCGTCCACAGCGGCTCGCCGGATGGTGACAACCTCAGCGCCGGCGCCAGCGCGGGCTGGACGTTCAAGCACGGTGCGCTGGAGCACGGCCCGGTGGTCGCGGTGCTGGCGCAGCGTATCAGCGTGGATGGCTACGCCGAGAACAGCAGCCAGTCCACCGCGCTGGGCTTCATGGCGCAGGACGTCGATTCGCTGATCGGCAGCGCCGGCTGGCAGGCCAGCTTCGCCCTCAACGACCACATCAAGCCGTACGTGCGGATGACCTGGGATCGCGAGTTCGAGGACGCGCCGGCGCAGGCGTGGGCGCAGTCGCTGTCGATGCCGGGGACGCTGCCGTACGCGGTGCCGGGCGTGGCCTTCGACGACAGCTACGGCACCGTCGGCATGGGCGTGCGCAGCAAGCTGTTCGGGATGGACGTGACCACCGGCGCCAACGTGACGGTGGAACAGCAAGGTGGCAGCAACACCAGCTTCTTCGTCACCTTCGGCGGCACGTTCTGATCCGCGCCGGGCGGGATGCGTCGCGTCCGCGTTGCATCCCGCACCGCCGCCGGCATAGACTTGCCGGCCTCGCGGGTGTAGTTCAATGGTAGAACTGCAGCTTCCCAAGCTGCTAACGTGGGTTCGATTCCCATCACCCGCTCCAAGATGATGGAACCACAGGGCGGCATCCACACGGATGTCGCCCTTTCCGTTGGCAGCGCGCCAGCGCCGGCAGCAGCGCATGCAGGGCCCCCGCGATGAAACTCGCCATCCTTTCCCGCAACGGCAAGCTGTATTCCACCCGGCGGCTGGTGGAGGCGGCGCGCGAGCGCGGCCACAGCGTGCGCGTGCTCGACCCGCTGCGCTGCTACCTGCGGATCAGCAGCGACGGCTTCGACATGCGTTACAAGGGCAAGCCATTGGCCGGCTACGCCGCGGTGGTGCCGCGTGTCGGGGCGTCGGTGACCCGCTACGGTTGCGCCGTGCTGCGCCAGTTCGAGCTGATGGGCAGCTACAGCCCCAACAGCGCGGCGGCGATCGCGCGCGCGCGCGACAAGCTGCGCTGCCACCAGGTGCTGGCGGCGGAGGGCATCGGCCTGCCGGTGACGGTGTTCGGCGACAATCCGGACGACACCGGCGACCTGCTGGCGATGCTGGGCCCGGCGCCGCACGTCATCAAGCTCAACGAAGGCACCCAGGGCGCGGGGGTGATGCTGACCGAGAAGCCGTCGGCCTCGCGCGCGGCCATCGAAACCCTGCGCGGCCTGTACGCGAATTTCCTGGTGCAGGAGTTCATCGCCGAGGCCAAGGGCGCCGACCTGCGCTGCTTCGTGGTCGGCGACCGGGTGGTCGCGGCGATGCGGCGGCAGGCGCCGCAGGGCGATTTCCGCTCCAACCTGCACCGTGGCGGCAGCGCGAAGAAGGTGCGGCCCACCCGCGCGGAAGCGGAGACGGCAGTGCGCGCCGCGCAAATCCTCGGCCTGGGCGTGGCCGGCGTGGACCTGATCCGCAGCGATCGCGGTCCGCTGGTGCTGGAGGTCAACTCATCGCCGGGACTGGAGGGGATCGAGACGGTCACCGGCGTGGACGTGGCGGGTGCGGTCATCGAACACGTCGCGACCGGCGGGGCCGCCGCGCAACGCGCACGCAACACCGATTTGACGGATTCTTAATAGGGCATCGCCCAACATCGTTCCGTGTCCGGCTGTACTTCCCCCGCAGTCGGGCATGCAGGGCATGCATGTGAACTTCGGCCCGGGCGGCCCCGCCCGGGCCTTTTGTTTGCCCGCGCGGGCGGGCGTGCTGTGCAAGAATCGGGGAACCGGCGCATGCCGCGCCGGTCTCAGCCGGTGGACACCGCCATACTGGAACCCCCATGCGCATTCTGGTCATCGAGGACAACCCCGACATCGCCGCCAACCTGGGCGACTACCTTGAGGACTGCGGTCACACGGTGGATTTCGCCGCCGACGGCATCACCGGGCTGCACCTGGCGGTGGTGCACGAGTTCGACGCGATCGTGCTGGACCTCAACCTGCCCGGCATGGATGGCCTGGAGGTCTGCCGCAAGCTGCGCGCCGACGCGCGCAAGCAGACCCCGGTGCTGATGCTGACCGCGCGCGATTCGCTGGACAACAAGCTGGCCGGCTTCGATTCCGGTGCCGACGACTACCTGATCAAGCCGTTCGCGCTGCAGGAAGTGAACGTGCGCCTGAACGCGCTCGCGCGGCGCGGCCGCGGTCTGCCGGCGCGGGTGCTCAACGTGGGCGATCTGGAATACAACCTCGACACGCTGGAAGTGCATCGCGAGGGCAAGCTGATCCAGCTCAATCCCACCGCGCTGAAGATCCTGCAGGCGCTGATGGAGGCCTCGCCGGCGGTGGTCACCCGGCAGGACCTGGAGAGCCGGGTCTGGGGCGAGGAGCTGCCGGATTCGGACTCGCTGCGGGTGCACATCCACGGCCTGCGCGCGGCGGTGGACAAGCCGTTCGGCAAGCCGATGATCCAGACCCGCCACGGCATCGGCTACAGGATCGCCGCGCCCGATGCCGACAGCTGACATCGCGGTGCCGAACCGGCAGCGGCGCGGCCGGCGGCGGCTGCGCACCCGCATCATCCTGTCGTTTGCGCTGTTCGGCTTCGCCCTGTCAACGCTGATCGCGGCGACCACGGTCTACATGCGCAACCGGGTCGAGAGCAACGTGCTGGGCGCGGCGCTGGAAAAGAACAACAACATGTTCGCGGAGGGCTTCTATCGCAACCCCAACGCGGTGGGCATCCCGTTCGAGAAGATCCAGGGCCTGCAGGTCAGCACCCGCAAACGCGACAAGGTGCGCGCCGAGTGGCGCGACCTGCCGAATGGCGTGCACGACAGCGTCGTCCGCGATCCGGTGACCGGCGAGCAGCGCACCTACAAGGTGGCGGTGCGCAAGGATCCGGACTACTGGTTCTTCCTGGCCTACGACATCGCCGAGGAACGCGAGAGCCAGCAGAAGCTCAACAGCGCCCTGGTGATCAGCGTCGGCGTCTTCACCCTGTTCTCGCTGGTGATCGGCTGGTGGTCGGCGGCGCGGGTGATGAGCCCGGTCACCGACCTGGCGCAACGGTTGCGCCGCTCCGGCACCAGTTCGGATCCGGAGGCGCTGGCCCCGCATTTCCCCGAGGACGAAGTGGGCGAGCTGGCGAAGGCGCTGGACGACTACGCCGCGCGGCTGACCGAAGTGGTGCAGCGCGACCGCGAGTTCAACGCCGACGTCAGCCACGAGCTGCGTACGCCGCTGGCGGTGATCCGCGGCGCCGTGGAGCTGCTGCTGGCGCGCCCCGAGCTGGACGAGCGCACGCGCACGCGGCTGCTGCGCATCCAGCGCGCCGAGCTGCAGTGCACGGACCTGATCAGTGCGCTGCTGCTGCTGTCGCGCAACGAGCGCGCGGTGGGCCAGTGCGACGCCGCGCGGGTGGCGCAGCAGCTGCTGGAAAGCCATCGCGCCCAGCTTGCCGGCAAGCCGGTGCAGCTGCGCCTGGAGGGCGCGTCGTCACTGCCGCTGGACGTGCCGGAATCGGTGCTGTCGGTGGCGCTGGGCAACCTGATCGGCAACGCGGTGAAATACACGCCCAGCGGCGAGGTAGTGGTGCGGGTGCTGGCGCACGCCGTGGAAGTCAGCGATTCCGGCCCGGGCCTGAGCGCGGAGGACGCGGCCAAGCTGTTCACCCGCGGCTATCGCGGCACCCACGCCGGGCACTCGCAGGGCGGCGGCATCGGCCTGTCGATCGTGCGCCGCCTGTGCGCGCTGTACGGCTGGGACGTGCGGGTGCGGCCGGGCGAGGAAAAGGGCGTGGTGGCGACGCTGGCGTTCGGCTGAGGCGCGCGCCAGCGCCGAGCGCGCCGTCCGGCCCCATAATATGCGGGTTCGCCTTCCAGGGATTCCGCATGCAAGCTTCCGCCGCACCGCTGGCTTACCAGGTCAGCCTGTCCGATCACGCCCTCGGCGAAGAGCAGCGCAACGCGCTGCTGGCCGGCGAGCTGGGCTTCGGCAAGCGTTTCACCGACCACATGGTGGCCATCCAGTGGGACAAGGAGCGTGGCTGGCACGACGCACGGGTCCACGCCTACGGCCCGCTGTCGCTGGACCCGGCGGCGGCAGTCCTGCATTACGGCCAGGAGATCTTCGAAGGCATCAAGGCCTATCGCCATGCCGACGGCTCGATCTGGACCTTCCGTCCTGAGGCCAATGGCGAGCGCCTGCAGCGCTCCGCCGCACGGCTGGCGCTGCCGCAGCTGCCGGTGGGCGAGTTCGTCGAGTCGCTGCGCCAGCTGGTTGCGGTCGACCATGCCTGGGTGCCGTCGGCGCCGGAAAGCAGCCTGTACTTCCGCCCTTTCATGATCGCCACCGAAGCCTTCCTCGGCGTGCGCCCCGCGCATGCGGTGGCCTACTACGTGATTGCCAGCCCGGCCGGCGCGTACTTCGCCAAGGGCGTGGCCCCCGTGTCGATCTGGCTGTCGGAGGACTATGCGCGCGCGGCCAAGGGCGGCACCGGTGCGGCCAAGTGCGGGGGCAACTACGCCGCCTCCTTGCTGCCGCAGCAGGAAGCGCAGGCGCACGGCTGCTCGCAGGTGCTGTTCCTCGATCCGGTCGAGGGCAAGTACATCGAGGAACTGGGCGGCATGAACGTGTTCCTGGTCTACCGCGATGGCCGGATGGTCACGCCGGCGCTGTCGGGCAGCATCCTCGAGGGCATCACCCGCGCCAGCATCCTGCAGCTGGCACGCGACCGTGGCATGACCGTGGAAGAACGCAAGGTGTCCATCGATGAATGGAAGAGCGGCGTGGCCTCCGGCGAGATCGCCGAAGTGTTCGCCTGCGGCACCGCCGCGGTGGTCACGCCGATCGGCGAACTGAAAGGCAGGGGTTTTGCCGTGGGTGACCTGCATGCACCCGCAGGCGAGGTCACCATGGCGCTGCGCCAGGAGCTGACCGACATCCAGCACGGCCGCGCGCCCGACCGCCACGGCTGGATGCTGCGGCTGCGCTGAGCCGCGGCAGCGGATCCCGCTCCGCCGGGGTCCGCTACATCCGCACCCACAGACAACCCATGCGCCGGCGCAGCCCGAAGCTGGTGCGCGCAGGCGTGTGGCCGTTGGCCTGGACCTGTTCTACCCGCAGGCCCACCGGCGGGCCGACCGGGGCCGGCGCCAGCCACGGGTCGGTGTCGTCCCAGCGCTCGCCGGCATGCACCGGCCGCACCTGCACCACCTCCCGCTTGGCGATGGCCTGCAGCCGGTTCATCACCCGGTTGGCATTGGCGGTACCCATCCCCGCCCAGTCGTAAAGCGCGGCAATGCGGTTGGCGTCACCGGAGCGGATCGCTTCCTCCAGCGCCCACGCCAGGTCCTGCACGTCGCGCGCGCATACCGGCCGGCGGCTGTTGCCCGGCTGCGTGGCCAGCGCCGGGTCGCGCAGGTCGTCAACCGCGCCGAGGTCGGCGCACCGGCGATCCGTGTACAGGCGGGTGCCGTCGGCGGTGACGCAATGCCTGACCTGGGCATGGGCCTCGCGCAGGGGCGCGAGCCAGGCCAACAGCAACAGCAGCGCGCAGGCAATATGCATCTGGCGCAGGGTACGCGGCGCCGCGTCAACGCGGAAGCACGGCCGCGGCGGATGGATCAGGACAGTCGCTGCAGCACGGCCTGGGTGGGCTTGGCCAGGTTCAGCGTGTAGAAGTGCAGCGCCGGCGCGCCACCTTCGGCCAGCCGGCGACACAATCCGGCCACCACGTCCGACGCGAACTCGCGCACCGCCCCGGCATCGTCGCCGAAGGCGCGCATGCGCTGATCGATCCAGCGCGGGATCTGGGCGCCGCAGGCTTCCGAGAAGCGGCGCAGCTGGCTGAAGTTGGCGATCGGCATGATCCCCGGGACGATGGGCAGGTCGATGCCCTGCGCGCGGGCGTCGTCGACGAAACGGAAATAGGCGTCGGCGTTGTAGAAGTACTGGGTGATCGCGCCGCTGGCGCCGGCATCGACCTTTGCCTTGAAATGGGCAAGCCCGATCCGCGCGTCGTCCGCCTGCGGGTGGGTTTCCGGGTAGGCGGCCACCTCGACGTGGAAATGGTCGCCGTGCTCATCCCGGATCAACCGCACCAGTTCGCTGGCATAGCGCAGGTCGCCGCTGCGGGCCATGCCGGAGGGCAGGTCGCCGCGCAGGGCGACGATGCGGGTGCAGCCCAGCGCGCGGTAGAGCTTGAGCAGGGCGCGGATTTCCTCACGACTGCCGCCCACGCAGGTGAGGTGCGGCACGCCGTCCACGCCGTGTTCGCCGCGCAGGCGCTGCACCGTTTCCGGGGTGTGGCTGAGGGTGGAGCCGCCGGCACCGAAGGTGACCGACATGAACTGCGGCGCATGCGCCTTGAGCTTGCGCACGGTGCGGTCGAACTGCAGATGCTGCTCGTCGGTCTTGGGTGGGTAGAACTCGAAGCTGATCGGCAGCATTGCGGGGCACCCGGTGTGAGTGGCCGGGAGTATATCGCTCTATCGCGATGAAATGAATTGCCTGCTTCCCGGCCCACGGGGCCCGCACACGCCCTGCGCGCCGCTGCTCCGCCGCTGCCGCCGCTCGCCACCCGTTGCGGCCGTTGCTCATTTCTTTCCAGCACGCAGTGCCCGCTCCCGCCAATCTGGCGCCACACCCACCGCAAGGAACCTGACATGACCAACACCCAGACCGCCGCCGCCCGCTCCCGCGTCCGTCCTGCCATGCGTGCGCTGGTGGGTGGCATCGCGATGGCCTGCGCCCTGCAGGCGGTTGCCGCCACCACGCCCGGCGCCTCGACCACCACCTTCCGTGGCATCCAGATCGAAGTGATCGGGCAGGGGCGCCCGGTGCTGATGATCCCGGGCTTCAACAGCGCCGGCGAGACCTGGCGCAAGACCTGCGAAGCGCTGCAGGTCGACCGCGTGCAGTGCCACATCGTGACCCTGCCGGGCTTTGCCGGCCAGCCGGCGGCCAAGGATGCAAGGCCGGGTGCATGGACTTCCGACATGGGCGATCGCCTGCTGGCCTACGTCCGCGAGCACAAGCTGGAGCGCCCGGTGGCGATGGGGCACAGCCTTGGTGGTTTCCTGGCCATGGACATGGCGGTGAAGCAGCCGCAGGCCTTCGAGCGGCTGGTGATCGTGGATTCGCTGCCGTTCTACAGCGCGGCCTTCAACCCGGTTGCCACGTCGGAACTGATGAAGCCGGTGGCCGAAGCCACACGTGCGGGGATGCTGGGCCAGGACGACGCCGCCTTCCGCGCCGCCCTGCCGATGCACCTGCGCGGCATGAGCCGTGACCCGGCCGGCATCCAGGCACTCACCGCATGGAGCTTGGCCAGCGATCGCGCCACCAGCGGGCAGGCGATGTACGAACTGATGACCCGCGACCTGCGTGGCGACGTGGCGGCCATCCGGGTGCCCACGCTGGTGCTGGGCGCGTGGGCGGCCTACCAGCCGATGGGCGCCACCGAGGCCTCGACCCGCGGCGTGTTCGAAGCGGGTTACCGCCAGTTGCCAGGCGTGCGCATCGAGATGAGCAAGGCCGGGTACCATTTCCTGATGTGGGATGACCCGACCTGGCTGCAGGCGCAGGTGCGCGGCTTCATCGGCGCCGACGCGCAGCAGTGACCGGGGTCGCGGCCGCGGCGCGAGCTGGCGGTCAACGCAGAGACACGATGGCCGGCCAATTCTGGCCATCGCCTTTTCCCGGTACAGGACGGCACGGCATGACCCGAGACGAAACACGTTTCCTGCTCCGCAACGCCCTGTTCGGCATCGGCTATGCCGCGTTCAACCTGTTCTTCCTCTCGCAGTTCATGCCGATTGGCCGAGAAGCCTGGCTGGTGGCGCTGGCGCTCGGGCTGGGGGTATGGGTGGCCAGTGGCGCTCTGCGGATCATCGCCACCCGCCGCGGCTGGATCACCCTGGGCGGTGCGCGTTTCGCCCTGCGCCTGCTTGCGGGCGTGGTGCTGGGGGCGACGTTCGTACTGCTGCTGGTCGACCTGGTGGGCGGGCTGGCGCGCGCCACGGGCTGGATCGCCACGCCCGCGCAGCCGCCCGGCTGGGGGATGATGGTGGGCTACTGGTTCAACATCGCCATCGTGCTGGGGCTGTGGGCCGCGATGTGGGCCAGCTGGAGCGCGCTGTCCCGCTATCGCGAAGGGGAGATCGCACGGCTGCGCGCCGAGTCGCAGCGCAGCGCGATGGAACTGGAGGCGTTGCGCGCGCGCCTGAACCCGCACTTCGTGTTCAATGCGCTCAACAACGTGCGCGCGCTGATCAACGAGCAGCCGGCGCGGGCGCGCGAAGTAGTGACCCACCTGTCCAACATCCTGCGCCACGCGCTGGAGCACACCCAGCGCGAGCTGACCACGCTGGGCGAGGAGATGGCGGTGGTAGAGGATTACCTGGCCGTCGAAGGCGTGCACTACGAAGACCGGCTGCGCGTGCGTCGCGATGTGGATCCTGCTGCCCTGGCAGCGGCGTTGCCGCCGATGGCGTTGCAGCTGCTGGTGGAGAACGCGATCAAGCATGGCATCGCCTGCACCCCCGGTGGCGGCGATCTTTCGCTGGCGGCGCGCCTGTCCGATGGCGTGCTGCACCTGGAAGTCGCCAATCCAGGCCGCCTGCAGGCCGGCGCCCAGGCGGGCCATGGCGTCGGCCTTGCGTACCTGCGCACACGGTTGGCGCGCGAGGCTCGGCACCGGTTCGACCTGCAACAGGACGGTCCACGCGTGGTGGCCCGGCTGGAGATCGCGCAATGAGTCCGATGCGGGTGGTGATCATAGACGACACCCGGTTGGCGCGGCAGGAACTGCGCACGCTGCTGGCGGACATCGAAGGCGTGACCTGCGTGGGCGAGGCGGACGATGTGCCGGCTGGGCTGGAGGCCATTGGCCGGCTGCAACCGGACCTGGTGCTGCTGGATATCCAGATGCCGTCTGGCACCGGCTTCGACCTGCTCGATCAGCTCGACAGCGCGCCTGCAGTGATCTTCACCACGGCCTACGACCAGCACGCGTTGCGCGCGTTCGAGGCCAACGCACTGGATTACCTGGTCAAGCCGGTGGTGCCGGAGCGGCTGGCGGCGGCGGTGGCGAAGGCGCGGGTGCGACCCGCGCAGGCTGCGTCGGGAGCGACTGCAGCGGAGGTGGCGCCGCGCGGGCCCTTGGCCGCCGATGACCAGGTGTTCCTGCGCGACGGCGAGCGCTGCTGGTTCGTGGCCCTGCAGGAAATCAGCCGGGTGGTGGTGGACGGCAATTACGCGCGGGTCTGGTTCCGCGATGAGCAGGCGCTGCTGGCGCGCAGCCTGAGCGCATTGGAAGCGCGCCTGGACCCGGCGCTGTTCTTCCGCGCCAACCGCAATACCCTGGTCAACCTGCGCATGGTCAAGAACATCGATCTGGGGGTTGGCGACGGCTACGATCTGACCCTGCGCGATGGCAGCACCGTGGAGGTGTCCCGTCGCCAGGCCCGCGAACTGCGGGAGCGGCTGGCGCTGTGATGGCCACCGCGCTGCAGCAGGTGACGTGGGTCAAGGCGCGGCACCAGCGGGGGTTGTTACAACGGCCTGCCGCAATCAGGAGTGATCGCATGAGCACCATGCTGTTCCCGGTCGGACGCATCCAGCGCACCGCCACCGGTTTCCAGGGCCATCTCTCGCGCGACCTCGAGCACGAGGCGGACGCCGTGTGGGCGATGCTGACCGACGCCGCGGCGTTGGCCCAATGGCTGGCGCCGGGCAGCATCCAGCCGCAACCGGGCGGCGCGGTGCGGATCGATTTCGCCGACAGCGGCACCGTCATCGACAGCGCGGTCACCGCGTTCGAGCCCGGGCGGGTGCTGGAGTATTCGTGGAGCAGCGGCGACCAGCCGCAGCGGCCGCTGCGCTGGGAACTGCATCCGCGCGGCGGCGGCACCCGGCTGGAGCTGTTCGTGGAGATTCCGGCCGGCGAAGACGTGGCCAAGGCGTGCGCCGGTTTCGAGGGCCATCTGGAGATGCTGGCCACGGCGCTGGAAGGCGTGCCGACCCGGTTCCCGTTCGACCTGTTCGTGCAGACCCGCAAGGCGTACGCCGAGCAGGTGGCGCGGCTGGGCTAGGCCCGCAACGGTCGCGACCACCGGCGCCTTGCGGCGCCCGTGGTCGTTACCGTTACCGGGTGGGGCTCAGTAGCGGTAGTGCTCCGGCTTGTACGGGCCGTCCGCCGCCACGCCCAGGTAGTCGGCCTGTTCGCTGGTCAGGCGGGTGAGCTTCACGCCGATCTTCTCCAGGTGCAGGCGCGCCACCTCCTCGTCCAGCTTCTTCGGCAGGATGTAGACCTTGGCCTCGTAGGCGTCCTTGTTGGCCCACAGGTCGATCTGCGCCAGCGTCTGGTTGGAGAACGAGTTCGACATCACGAAGCTGGGGTGGCCGGTGGCGCAGCCCAGGTTCACCAGCCGGCCTTCGGCCAGCAGGAAGATCGCGTTGCCGTTCTCGAAGGTGAACTTATCGACCTGCGGCTTGATGTTGGTCTTCACCGCGCCGCTGGCGTACAGCGCATCGACCTGGATTTCGTTGTCGAAGTGACCGATGTTGCAGACGATGGCCTGGTCCTTCATCGCCTGCATGTGGGCCAGGGTGATGATGTCCTTGTTGCCGGTGGTGGTGACGTAGATGTCGGCACGGCCCAGGGTGTCCTCGACGGTGGTGACTTCATAGCCTTCCATCGCCGCCTGCAGGGCGCAGATCGGGTCGATCTCGGTGACGATCACGCGGGCGCCGTAGGCGCGCAGCGAGGCCGCCGAGCCCTTGCCCACGTCGCCGTAGCCGCAGACCACCGCCACCTTGCCGGCCAGCATCACGTCCAGCGCGCGCTTCAGGCCGTCGGCCAGCGACTCGCGGCAGCCGTACAGGTTGTCGAACTTGGACTTGGTGACCGAGTCGTTGACGTTGATCGCCGGCACCAGCAGCTTGCCCTTCTCGGCCAGCTGGTAGAGGCGGTGCACGCCAGTGGTGGTTTCCTCGGAGACGCCCTTCCAGTCCTTGACCACGCGGGTCCAGTAGCCGGGGCGCTCGCTGGCGACGCGCTTGAGCAGGTTCTTGATCACCTGCTCCTCGTGGCTGCCGGAGGCCGAATTGACCCAGCTGTCGTCGCCCTGCTCCAGCTCGTAGCCCTTGTGGATCAGCAGGGTGACGTCACCGCCGTCATCGACGACCAGTTCCGGCCCGGTCAGGGTGCCGTCGGGCAGGGTGAAGGTCAGCGCGTCCAGCGTGCAGTCCCAGTATTCCTCCAGCGTCTCGCCCTTCCACGCGAACACGGGGGTGCCGGTGGCGGCGATCGCGGCGGCGGCGTGGTCCTGGGTGCTGAAGATGTTGCAGGACGCCCAGCGCACGTCGGCGCCGATGTCCTTCAGCGTCTCGATCAGCACGGCGGTCTGGATGGTCATGTGCAGGCTGCCGGTCACCCGCACGCCCTTGAGCGGGGTGGTGGTGGCGTACTTGCGGCGGATCGACATCAGGCCCGGCATCTCGTGCTCGGCGATGTCGAGTTCCTTGCGGCCCCAGTCGGCCAGCGAAATGTCGGCGACCTTGTAGTCGCCCTCGGTCGAGAAAGTCCTGGCAACAGCGTTCATGGTGAAACTCCGTGAGTGCGGTGGATGCGGTCACGGGCGCCGTTGTTGGACATCGCCGAGCCTGGTGGCGGGCGGGCTGGGCCCGGCCTCCATCGCAGCGCCCCTCGGCGGTCGCCCATTGTATCGCAGCATCGCGATGGAGCCATGCATCGCCATGAGGGGTCGCCGCCGCCGGATTGGGGCAGACTGGGCAATCGCAGCAGGCGAGGAGTCGCGCATGCAGACCGGCACGCTGGCCCCGGAACTCGAGGTTTCGCGCTGGTTCAACGCGCCCGCGCCGCTGACGCTGGCTGCGCTGCGCGGCCGGGTGGTGCTGGTCGAGGCGTTCCAGATGCTGTGCCCCGGCTGCGTGTCGCACGGGCTGCCGCAGGCGCAGCGGGTGCGGCAGGTCTTCCATCGCGAGGACGTGGCGGTGATCGGCCTGCACACCGTGTTCGAACACCATGCGGCGATGACGCCGGTGGCGCTGGAGGCGTTCCTGCACGAGTACCGGATCGACTTCCCGGTCGGCGTGGATACGCCGTCGGCGGAAAGTCCGATCCCGCGCACGATGGCCGCCTACGGCATGCGCGGCACGCCCACGCTGCTGCTGGTAGACCGCGCCGGGCGCCTGCGCCAGCACCACTTCGGGCAGGTGGAGGATCTGGTCCTGGGCGCGCAGATCGCGATGCTGGCGGCCGAGCCTGCGCCGATCGAGGCGATGACGGGGGCGGCTTGCAACGTGGACGGCGGCTGCGACTGACGGCTCAGCCGTCCAGCGCTTCCCAGCGTGCGTAGGCGGCGTCCAATTCGGCCTGCTGCGCGGCCAGTTCCCCATTCGCGCGCTGCTGGGCGGCGGCGTCCTGCCGGTAGAAGGCCGGGTCTTGCATGGCGGCGCTGCGCGCGGCGATGTCGGTTTCCAGCTGCTCGATCCTGGCGGGCAGCAGTTCCAGTTCGCGTTGGTCCTTGTAGCTGAGTTTCTTCTTCGCCGCGGCGGGCGCTGCGGTGGCCGCCGCCGGGGCAGCGGAGGCGGTGACCGACGGGGCCGCGGCCGGGGTCGTCGCGGCGGCGGATGCCGGCCGCTGCCGCAGCCAGTCGCTGTAGCCGCCCACGTAGTCGCCCAGCCGGCCATCGCCTTCCAGCGCCAGCGTGCTGGTCACCACGTTGTCGAGGAAGTCGCGGTCGTGGCTGACCAGCAGCAGGGTGCCCTGGTAGTCCAGCAGCAGCTCCTCCAGCAGTTCCAGCGTCTCCACGTCGAGGTCGTTGGTGGGTTCGTCCATCACCAGCAGGTTGGACGGCTGCGCGAACAGCCGGGCCAGCAGCAGGCGGTTGCGCTCGCCGCCGGACAGGCGGGTGATCGGCGCGCGCGCGCGCTCCGGCGAGAACAGGAACTCCTGCAGGTAGCCGATGATGTGCTTGCGGCTGCCGTTGATCTCCACGAAGTCGCGCCCGCCGGCCACGTTTTCCAGCGCACTGCGGGTTTCGTCCAGCTGGCTGCGGTGCTGGTCGAAATAGGCGACCTGCAGGTTGGTGCCCAGCGCCACGCTGCCTGCGTCCGGCGTGAGTTCGCCCAGCAGGATCTTCAGCAGGGTGGACTTGCCCGAGCCGTTGGGCCCGATGATGCCGACCTTGTCGCCGCGCAGGATCGTGGTCGAGGCGTCGCGCAGGATGATGTTGTCGCCGAACGCCTGCGACACGCCGGTCATCTCGATGACCTTCTTGCCGGAGGACTGCGCGCTGGCGGCCTCCATCTTCACCTTGCCGGTCAGTTCGCGGCGCGCGGCGCGTTCGCGGCGCATCGCCTTGAGCGCGGTCACGCGGCCTTCGTTGCGGGTGCGGCGGGCCTTGATGCCCTGGCGGATCCACACTTCCTCCTGCGCCAGCAGCTTGTCGAAGCGCGCGTTCTCCTGCGCCTCGGCATGCAGGCGCTCCTCGCGGCGGCGCAGGTAGTTGTCGTAGTCGCCGGGCCAGCTGGTCACCTGGCCGCGGTCGATCTCGACGATGCGGGTGGCCAGCGCGCGCAGGAAGCTGCGGTCGTGGGTGACGAAGACAATGCTGCCGGAAAACGCCTTGAGGAAGCCTTCCAGCCAGTCGATCGCCTCGATGTCGAGGTGGTTGGTGGGTTCGTCCAGCAGCAGGATGTCGGGCGCGCGCACCAGCGCCTGCGCCAGCAGCACCCGCCGCTTCATGCCGCCCGAGAGCGCGGCGAAATCGGCGTCCCCGGGCAGCTCCAGCCGCTCCAGCACCTGCGTGACCCGGCGATCCAGGTCCCAGCCGTGGCGCGCCTCGATCTGCGCCTGCGCGTCCGCCATCGCGTCCATGTCGCCGTCGTGCACGGCGTGGTGGTAGCGCGCCAGCAGGGCGCCCAGGTCGCCCAGGCCTTCGGCCACCACGTCGAACACGCTGCCGTGGGTGTCCTGCGGCACTTCCTGCGCCATCCGCGCAACCACCACGCCGTTCTGCACGCGGACCTCACCGTCGTCGGGCCGGATCTCGCCGGCCATCAGCCGCATCAGGGTGGACTTGCCGGCGCCGTTGCGGCCGACGATGCAGACGCGTTCGCCGGGTTCGATGGTGAGGTCGACCTGCTCGAGCAGCAGCGGACCGCCGACGCCGTAGTCGACGTTCTGGAAATGGAGGAGGGGCATGCGCGCATTGTAAGCGGCGCGCGCACGGCCGACCCGGCCCGTGGTGCGTCGTGATGGACTCGCCCGCGTTCAGACGCGCTTAACGTGTGCGTCACGGCGGTGGCCTATAACCGCCGCTCCGACAACATCGACAGGACGGCAGGCATGGCGGCAGGACGCGTGGGAATGCTGGTGGGGGCGATGGTGCTGTGCGGCGCTTGCACGCGTGCACCCAATGCCGCGGTGGACGCGCCCACGGGCGGCGCGGCCAGCGCGGCGCCGGTGGCAGCGGCCACGGCGGAAGCGCCGAAAACGGCAGGCGAGTTCGACTTCCCCGCCATCCCGCAGATCGTGGTGCCCGATGTCGTCGGCATCGGCCCGGCGCAGCGGACGCTGGAGGCATCGATGCAGGACATCATCGACCCGATCGCCGGCATCCGCGTCCGTCCGGCCACCTGCACGGGCGACGGCGCGCTGGTCAATGACGCGGGCATCACCAGCGTCGATGCACAGGGCAACCTGCTGCGCAACGGCGATGCGGGCATCTTCCGCATCAATGCCGACGGCAGCGGCACCGCCAACTACGGCGGCGGCCTCATCACCGTCGATGCCGATGGCAGCGGCACTATCAACGGGAGCGGCGAGGATGGGGCCGACGACGCGTTGATTTCGGTCGAGGCCGACGGCTCGGGCAGCTACAACGGGCGTTACGGGATCATCCGGCTGGACGGGCAAGGTGGCGGCACCTGGAATGGCGACGGCGGCCTGATCCGCAACAACGGCGATGGCTCCGGCACCTGGAACGGCCCCGAGGGCATCGTGACCATCAACGCCGATGGCAGCGGCAGCTGGAACGGACCGCACGGGCTGGTCGTCAACGACGGCGACGGCAATGGGCGCATCGGCGCGCCCGCGCGTGAGGTGAAGATGGCGCCGATCCCGAGAGTGGCCCCCGCGGGCCGCTTTCCGCCGCTGAAGAAGTTCGCGCCGCCGGGCGCTCCTTGCGGATTCGTCGTCACCCTGGAGGATCGGGTCCTGTTCGACTTCGACAAGTCGGACATCCGTCCGGACGCGGCCAAGGTGCTGGACGCGTTGGCTACCGCACTCAACCAGGTACAAGCCAAGTCGATGGAGATCCGCGGCCATACCGATGCCAAGGGCAGCGATCCTTACAACCAGGCGCTGTCCGAGCGCCGCGCGCAGGCGGTATTGACGGCGCTGCGCCAGCACCAAGCGGCTCCCGGTGCCAATGCACGCGGCTATGGTGAATCGCAACCGGTGGCGCCGAACGAACTCGACGGCCACGACAATCCCGCCGGTCGCCAGCTCAACCGCCGGGTGGAAATCTTCGTGCGGACCTGAGCGCGAATCCAGCGGGAAATTAAAACGGGCCGCATCGCTGCGGCCCGTTCCGGTGTTGGCTGGTACTGGCGCGGCTTACTTCAGCTTCGCCGCCTTGCGCAGGGCCTCGGCCTTGTCGGTCTTCTCCCAGGAGAAGGTGGTGGCCTTGTGCTTCCTGCCTTCGCCGTCGGTGTAGCTGATTTCCTTCGGCTTGCGGCCGAAGTGGCCGTAGCTGGCGGTGGGCTGGTAGATCGGGTGCTCCAGGTCCAGCATGCGGGTGATCGCGTACGGACGCAGGTCGAAGTGCGCGCGGATCAGCTTCTCGATCACGTCGTCGCCGACCTTGCCGGTGCCGAAGGTGGTGACCGAGATCGAGGTCGGCTGGGCCACGCCGATGGCGTAGGACACCTGCACTTCGCACTTGTCGGCCAGGCCGGCGGCGACGATGTTCTTGGCCACGTAGCGCGCGGCGTAGGCGGCGCTGCGGTCGACCTTCGACGGGTCCTTGCCGGAGAACGCGCCGCCGCCGTGGCGGGCCATGCCGCCGTAGGTGTCGACGATGATCTTGCGCCCGGTCAGGCCGCAGTCGCCCACCGGGCCGCCGATCACGAACTTGCCGGTCGGGTTGATGTGCACCTTGTTCTTCGGCAGCGCGTCCAGCCACTTCTTGGGCAGCACCGGGGCGAGGATGTGCGTGCGCACCGCCTCGATCAGGTCCTTCTGCTTGATGTCCGGATCGTGCTGGGTGGACAGCACCACCGCGTCGAGGCCCAGCACGGTGTTGCCGTCGTAGCGCAGGGTGACCTGCGACTTGGCGTCCGGGCGCAGCCACTTCAGCTTGCCGCTCTTGCGCACCTTGGCCTGCTGTTCCACCAGCCGGTGGCTGTAGTACAGCGGGGCCGGCATGAATTCGGGCGCTTCATTGCAGGCGTAGCCGAACATCAGGCCCTGGTCGCCCGCGCCCTGGTCTTCCGGCTTCTTGCGGTCAACGCCCTGATTGATGTCGGGCGACTGCTTGCCGAGCATGTTGATGATGGCGCAGGTGTGGCCGTCGAAGCCGACGCTGGAATTGTCGTAGCCGATGCCGTTGATCACCTGGCGCGCCAGCGCCTCGATGTCCACCCAAGCGCTGGTGGTCACTTCGCCGGCCACGATGGCGGCGCCGGTCTTCACCAGCGTCTCGCAGGCCACGCGCGCCTGCTTGTCCTGGGCCAGGATCGCGTCCAGCACCGCATCGGAAATCTGGTCGGCGATCTTGTCCGGATGGCCTTCCGAGACCGATTCGGAAGTGAACAGGTAGCTGGACATCGACGGGCTCCTCGTTGAGTGATTCATCCTTGCATTCGGATGAAAAGATGGGTGCGCATGATACAGCGACGCGCCCGGATGTGCATCCTGCCCTGTTTCCGCCGCCTGCGGTGTTGGGTGGACGTTAAGCCTGCCGACGCCGGCGGTCGCCAGGTCAGGCCGCTGCGGGCAGCGCCGGCGCCACCCCGGCGGCCAGCGCGTCGAAGTAATCGCGGGTCAGCCGCAGCTGTTCGTCGGCGGTCTGCGCGCGGTTGACCACCGCGCGGAAGGCCGCGTTCTCCGGCCGATCCTTGGCATACCAGCCCAGGTGCTTGCGGGCGATGCGCACGCCCATCTCTTCGCCATAGAACGCATGCAGGGCTTCGAGGTGGCCGAGCAGGATGCCGCGCACCTGCGCTGGCGCCGGTTCCGGCAGCTGTTCGCCGGTGCGCAGGAAATGGGCAACGTGCCCCGGCAGCCATGGCCGGCCCTGCGCGGCGCGGCCGATCATCACCGCGTCGCAGCCGGTCCTGTCCAGCACGAAGGCGGCCTTCTGCGGCGAGTCGATGTCGCCGTTGGCGATCACCGGGATCTTCAGCATTGCCTTGACCGCTGCGATGGTGTCGTACTCGGCCTGTCCGGTGTAGTGCTGGTCGCGGGTGCGGCCATGCACGGCCAGCGCGGCAATGCCGGCGTCTTCGGCGATCCGCGCGATTTCCGGCGCGTTCCGGTGGTCCGCGCTCCAGCCGGTGCGGATCTTCAGCGTCACCGGCACCGCCACCGCAGCCACCACCGCCTCCACGATCCGTCCCACCAGCGCCGGATCGCGCATCAGCGCGGAGCCGGCCAGCACGTTGCAGACCTTCTTGGCCGGGCAGCCCATGTTGATGTCGATGATCTGCGCGCCGTGGTCGACGTTGAAGCGCGCGGCCTCGGCCAGCGCCACCGGGTCGGTGCCGGCGATCTGCACGCTGACGGGCTCCGGCTCGCCGACATGGTCCATCCGCGTGCGCGATTTGCTGGTGTTCCAGAAGCGCGGATCGGAAATGGTCATCTCCGACACCGCAAGGCCAGCGCCCAGGCGCTTGCACAGCAGCCGGAACGGCTTGTCGGTCACGCCCGCCATGGGCGCGAGGATCACCTTCGGGTCGATCAGGTGGGGGCCGATGCGCATGCGCGCATTGTAGTGGGGCGGACCGCTACGCCGCGGCCAGCGCGTCGATCACGTCCTGTCCGTAGCGTTCCAGCTTGGCGGCACCGACGCCGCCGATGCCGGCCAGCGCATCGAGGTCGCGCGGCATTTCCACCGCGATCGCGCGCAGGGTGGCGTCGTGGAAGATCACGTAGGCCGGCAGGTTCTGCGCGCGCGCGGCCTCGGCGCGCCAGCGGCGCAGCGCGGCGAAGCGGGCGGCGGCCTCTTCCGGCAGGTCCATCGGTAGCGGCGCGGCGCGCGTCTCGCCGTTGCCGCGCGTGCGCCGGCGTTCTGGCTTCGGCGCTTCCATGCGCAGGTGCAGGCTGCGCTCGCCGCGCAGCAGCGGGGTGGCTTCCGCGGTCAGGCGCAGGGCGCCGTGGCTGTCGAGATCGGCTTCCAGCAGGCCGGCCGCCAGCAGCTGGCGGAACACGCCGCGCCACTGGCGGGCGTCGAGGTCGCTGCCGATGCCATAGGTGCTGACGTGGTCGTGGCCAAACTGGCGCACCTTGGCGGTGTCGGCGCCGCGCAGCACGTCGATCACGTGCGCCGCGCCGAAGCGCTGGCCTGTGCGGTACACGCAGGACAGCGCCTTGCGCGCGGCTTCGGTGGCGTCCCAGGTGCGCGGCGGGTCCAGGCAGTTGTCGCAGTTGCCGCAGGCACCCGCGTGCGCCTCGCCGAAGTACGCCAGCAGGGTCTGCCGGCGGCAGCCGGTGGATTCGACATAGCCGATCAACGCATCCAGCTTGCCGTGCTCCAGCCGCTTGCGCTCGTCGCTGGCATCGCCCTCTTCGATCATCCGCCGCAGCAGCACGGCATCGCCCATACCGTAGGCCAGCCACGCCTCGGCCGGGTCACCGTCGCGTCCGGCGCGTCCGGTTTCCTGGTAGTAGCCCTCGAGCGACTTCGGCAGGTCGAGGTGGGCGACGAAGCGCACGTCGGGCTTGTCGATGCCCATGCCGAAGGCGATCGTGGCCACCATCACCACGCCGTCCTCGCGCAGGAACCGGCGTTGCCGTTCGGCGCGCGTGGCGGCATCCAGCCCGGCGTGGTAGGCCAACGCCGGATAGCCGTGGCCGGCGAGCAGCTCGGCGGTGGCGTCCACCTTGCGCCGCGACAGGCAGTAGACGATGCCGCTCTCGCTGCGATGGCCGTCGAGGAAATCGAACAGCTGGCGGCGGCCGTCGTCGCGCGCCACCGCGCTGTAGCGGATATTGGGGCGGTCGAACGAGCTGACGAACTGTTGCGCCTCCTGCAGCGCCAGCCGCTCGACGATCTCGCGGCGGGTGGGCGCGTCGGCGGTCGCGGTCAGGGCGATCCGCGGCACCTGCGGCCAGCGCTCGTGCAGCAGGGTGAGCTGGCGGTATTCGGGGCGGAAGTCGTGGCCCCATTGCGACACGCAGTGCGCCTCGTCGATCGCGAACAGGGCGACCCGCGCGCGTTCAAGCAGGCCGAGGAAGCGCGGGGTCAGCAGCCGCTCCGGCGCGACGTAGAGCAGATCCAGCTCGCCCGCGGCGAACTGGCGCTCGACCTGCGCGGCTTCGGCCGCGTCGAGACTGGAGTTGAGGAAGGCGGCGCGCACGCCCAGCTGGCGCAGCGCGTCCACCTGGTCCTGCATCAGCGCGATCAGCGGCGAGACCACCACGCCGCAGCCGTCGCGCAGCAGGGCGGGCAGCTGGTAGCACAGCGACTTGCCGCCGCCGGTGGGCATCAGCACCAGCGCATCGCCGCCCTCGACCACGCGCGCCACGATCTCCTGCTGGCGGCCGCGGAAGGCGTCGTGGCCGAAAACGCGGCGAAGGGTGTCTAGGGTGGGGTCGGACATGCCCCAAGGGTAGCAAGCGGGGCGATGCCGTCATCAGGCATCTTCCGTGTCTGCGGTCGGTTTTTGCGCGATAGGGCGCAATCGCAGCCGGAAATACCTCGCAGGGAGTCGCCGCACCGGAGCCATTCCAAGGCGCTCCCCGATACTCGCTTGGTTGGAATGGCTCCGGTGCGGCGACTCCCCTCCGGACCTGCCCGCCGCGGGGCGCCTACTGCAGCAGCGACCGCAGCATCCAGGCGTACTTCTCGTGGGTCTGCAGGCGTTGGGTCAACAGGTCGGCGGTGGGGTCGTCGCCGCCGGCGTCTGCCACCTTCAGCACCTTGCGGGCGGTGCGGCAGACCGCCTCGTTGCCGTCCACCAGCTGCTGCACCATGTCGTGCCAGGCGGGCGCCGCGGTCAGGCCGGGCTCTTCCCGGATGGAGGACAGGCGGACGAACTCGGAATAGCTGCCGGGGGCGTTGAAGCCCAGCGCGCGGATGCGCTCGGCGATCTCGTCCAGCGCGGTCCACTGCTCGGTGTATTGGGTCTCGAACATGGTGTGCAGGGCGTTGAACATCGGCCCGGTCACGTTCCAGTGGAAGTTGTGGGTCTTCAGGTACAGGGTGTAGCTGTCGGCGAGGAAGTGCGACAGCCCGTCGGCGATCTTGCCGCGGTCGCCGGCGGAGATGCCGATGTCGATGCCGGGGACGCTGGCGGCCGGGGCCTTCGCGGGCTTGCTGGGGGTCTTGCTCTTGGGCATGGCGGACTCCTTTACACGCTTCGGGGGGAACTTGCGGCGACAATACGCGGATTCTGCGCCCGTCTGCCGGCGAATCAACACGTTGTTGGAACCATGGTGTCTGACCAATCGAACATCAAGCCGGCGAGTACCGACGCGCTGCATCGGGCCCGCCGCGACATCGAGGGTGCGCTGACCCGCGATCGCGGCCGCCTGCTGGGCCTGTGGGCGCGCTGGAAGGCCAAGCCGGGCGATGCCGCGCTGCGCGAGGCGTTCACGGGCAGGCTGCAAGCATCGCTCGCCGAACGTGAGCGCCGCGTCGTCGCGCTGCCCACCGCCCAGGTCGACGCGACGTTGCCGATCGCCGCGCACGCCGACGAGATCGTGGCACTCATCCGCCAGCACCAGGTGGTGGTGATCGCGGGCGAGACCGGCAGCGGCAAAACCACCCAGCTGCCCAAGCTGTGCCTGCTGGCCGGGCGCGGCGCGGCCGGCATGGTCGGCTGCACCCAGCCGCGCCGGATCGCGGCGCGCTCGGTCGCCCGGCGCGTGGCGGAGGAACTGCAGGTGCCGCTGGGCGGCGCGGTGGGCTTCCAGGTGCGCTTCAACGACGCGGTCAGCGACCAGACCGCGATCAAGTTCATGACCGACGGCATCCTGCTGGCGGAGATCCAGACCGACCGCTGGCTGTCGAAGTACGACACCCTGATCATCGACGAGGCGCACGAACGCAGCCTCAACATCGACTTCCTGCTGGGCTACCTCAAGCAGTTGCTGCCGAAGCGGCCGGACCTGAAGCTGGTGGTGACCTCGGCCACCATCGACACCGCGCGTTTCGCCGCCCACTTCGGCGGCGCGCCGGTGGTGAGCGTGGAAGGGCGGGGCTATCCGGTGGAGATGCGCTACCGGCCGCTGGAAGAAATGGTGTCAGGGACAATTTCCGATGGGACCGAAGCCGGTGGCCGCCTTCGCCGCGAAATTGTCCCTGACACCATTTCCGGCATCGTCGCCGCCTGCGACGAGATCATGCGCGAGCGGGGCATGGGCGACACGCTGGTATTCCTGCCCGGCGAGCGCGAGATCCGCGAGGCCCACCAAGCGCTGGAGCGCCGCAAGTACCGCCACACCGAGGTGCTGCCGCTGTACGCGCGGTTGTCCGCGAAGGACCAGGACCGCGTGTTCCACCCGGGTTCGCAGCGGCGCATCGTGCTGGCCACCAACGTGGCCGAGACCTCGCTGACGGTGCCGCGCATCCACTACGTGGTCGACCCCGGCGTGGCGCGGGTCAAGCGCTACAGCCCGCGGCAGAAGCTGGACCGGCTGCACATCGAGCCGGTGTCGCAGGCCAGCGCCAACCAGCGCGCCGGCCGCTGCGGCCGCATCGCGCCGGGCACCTGCTTCCGCCTGTATTCGGAGGCGGACTTCGCCTCGCGCCCCGAGTTCACCGACCCCGAGATCCGCCGCGCCGCGCTGGCCGGGGTGATCCTGCGGATGCTGGCGCTGGGCCTGGGCAGCATCGAAAGCTTCCCGTTCCTGGAACCCCCCGATCCGCGGGCGATCGCCGACGGCTGGCAGCAGCTCAATGAGCTGGGCGCGGTCGATGCGGACCGCAAGCTGACAGCCATCGGCCGGACGATGGCGAAGCTGCCGGTGGACGTGAAGCTGGCGCGCATGCTGGTGGCCGCCCATGCGCACGGCGTGCTGCGCGAAATGCTGGTGATCGCCAGCTTCCTCGGCATCCAGGACCCGCGCGAACGGCCCGCCGACGCCCGCGCCGCCGCCGATGCCGCGCACGCGCAGTTCGCCGACGCGAAATCCGAGTTCGTCGGCATCCTGAAGCTGTGGGAGGGCTACCGCACCGCGCACGAGGACATGACGCAGTCGCAGCTGCGCAAGTGGGCGGACAAGCACTTCCTCGGCTTCCTGCGCCTGCGCGAATGGTGGGAGCTGCACCGCCAGCTGAAGCTGCAGTGCGAGGAGTTGGGCTGGGAAATGGTGTCAGGGACAGATTCTGTCCCTGACACCATTTCTGCGGCCTCCTACGCAGCGCTCCACCGCGCGCTGATCGCCGGCCTGCCCACCCAGCTGGGCCATCGCGGCGACAAGGGGATGTACGACGGCCCGCGCGGCCGCAAGTTCCAGCTGTTCCCGGGTTCCAGGCTGGCCAGCAAGCCGCCGCCGTGGCTGCTGTCGGCCACGCTGCTGGACACCGAGAAGGTGTGGGCGATCACCAACGCCGCCATCGAGCCGGACTGGGCGATCGCCGAGCTGCCGCACCTGCTGGCGCGGCGCCATCACGACCCGCACTGGTCGCGCGCGCAGGGCCGGGTGCTGGGCAGCGAGCAGATCAGCCTGTTCGGGCTGGTGCTGGCGCCGAAGAAGCCGGTGCACTACGGCGCGCTGTTCCCGGAGGAAAGCCGCGCGATCTTCGTGCGCGAGGCGCTGCTGACCGGCGAGATCAACACCCGCAGCGCCTTCCTCGTCCGCAACCTGCGCACGCTGGCGCTGGCGCAGCAGGAGGAAGCCAAGCAGCGCCGGGTCGGCCTGGTGGTGGACGAGGACTGGCAGGCGCGCTGGTACCTGGACCGGCTGCCGCCGCACGTGCACAACGCGCAGGCGCTGGATGCGTGGTTCGGCAAGTTGTCGAAGGACGAGAAGGCCGCGCTGGAATGGTCGCGCGACGACCTGCTGGTGGCCGACCAGACCGACGCCGCGCGCTTCCCGGCCTACATCGCGCTGGGCGACGCGCGGCTGGCGGTGCAGTACCGCTTCGAGCCGGGGGCGGTGGACGACGGCATGACGGTGGCGGTGCCGCTGCACCTGCTCAACGCGCTGGATGCCGCCCGTCTCTCGTGGCTGGCGCCGGGCTTCGTGGAGGACAAGGCGACGGCGCTGATCAAGTCGCTGCCGAAGGCGCTGCGCCGCAACTTCGTGCCGGCGCCGGACTTCGCCCGCGCGTTCGCGGAAGCCTTCGCGCAGCCGGACGCCGACAGCATCGAAGGCGCGCTGGCGAAGTTCCTGAAGAAGCTCTCCGGCGTGGACGTGTCCGCGCTGGATTTCGATGCTGGCGGCATAGAGCCCCACCTGCGCGCCAACCTGCGCCTGCTGGACGGCAAGTCGGTGCTGGCCGAATCGCGCGACCTCGACGACCTACGCGTCCGCTTCGGCGAACGCGCCGCGCAGGCCTTCGCCCGCCACGCCGCGCAAGGCATGGCGCAGGCGGGACTGACCGCGTTCCCCGACACGCCGATCCCCGTGTCGGTGCCCGGCGCCGGCGGCGTGCCGGCGTATCCGGCGTTGCAGGACGATGGCGACAGCGTGTCGCTGGCCCTGCACGCGAAGCGCGAGGAGGCCGAACGCCGGCATCCGCAGGGCGTTCGGCGGCTGCTGGCCATCGCGCTGGCCGACAAGCTCAAGCAGGCGCGCAAGCAGCTGCCGGTGCAGCCGAAGATTTCGCTGTTGTATGCCGCGATCGAGTCCGCAGCGCCTCGCAAGGATGGCCTGAAGGACGCCGATCGCCTGCGCGCGGACCTGGTGGACGGCGCCTTCGAGGCGCTCACCGCCGACGGCCTGCTGGGCGTGCGCGATGCGGAGGCCTTCGCGCAGCGCCGCGACGCCCTTGCCAAGGGACTGTTCGGCGAGGCCATGCAGCGGCTGCGGCAGGCGGAGACCATCCTCGGCCTGGTCGCGGAGGTGCGCGCCAAGCTGGAGTCGAAGCTGATCGGCTGGGCGCGCGCCAACCTCGACGACATGCAGGCGCAGCTGGCGGCGCTGGCCGCGCCGGGCTTCCTGCGCGATACGCCGGCCACCGCGCTGGCGGAGTACCCGCGCTGGCTGAAGGCGCTGTCGCTGCGCGCCGAACGCGCCCAGCGCGATCCCGCGCGCGACCAGCAGCGGATGCTGGAGTTGGCGCCGTTCGCCGAGGCGCTGGCCGCGGCCGACCCGGCCGATCCGCAAGCCCGCGCGCTGCGCTGGGAGCTGGAGGAGCTGCGGGTGTCGCTGTTCGCGCAGGAGCTGGGGGCTAAGGGCGGCGTCTCGCCCAAGCGGCTGGCCGCGCGGGTGGAACGGCTTGGCGCAGGCGGGGCGCGGCGATGACTGCTGGCCGCTTCAGGTACGCCCCGTTACTGTAGATCCATGTCCGTTCCCGCCATCGCCACCATCACCTGGGCCGACGCGCTGGCGCGCGTGCCCGCCGATGCGCTGCCGGCACCGCTGGCGGCCTGCTGGCGCACGCAGGCCGAAGCCGGCGCGCCGATGCGCGACCGTCCCGAGGTGCTGGCCGACACGCTGGCGATCCTGACCTCGCTCAACGCGGATGCCGAGGTGCTGGCGGCCACCCTGCTGGACGCGCTGGTCGATGTCGAAGCGCTGGCGGCGCAGGCGCAGGTGGAGGTGCCGGAGCGCATGCACGTGCTGCTGGAGGGCCAGCGCGCCGCCAGCCGGGTGTGGGCGCTGCACCGAAGCCATGGCGGCGGCCGCAACCCCGAGGGCATGCGCCGGCTGCTGCTGGCGCTGGTGCGCGACCTGCGCGTGGTGCCCATCGTGCTGGCGCGCCAGCTCTCGCGCATGCGCGCGGCATGGCGGCTGCCGGCCGAGGAACAACGCGCGCTGGCGCGGATGACCCGCGACATCCATGCGCCGCTGGCCAACCGGCTCGGCATCTGGCAGCTGAAGTGGGAGCTGGAGGACCTGGCGTTCCGGGTGCTGCAGGCCGAAGACTATTTGCGCATCGCGCAGTCGCTGGACGACAACCGCGCCGGCCGCGAACGCTACATCGAGGCGGTGCGGGCGCAGCTGCGCGACGCGGTGGCCGGGCAGGGCATCGACGCCGACGTGGCCGGGCGCCCCAAGCACATCTACAGCATCTGGAAGAAGATGCAGCGCAAGGCGCTGCCGATCGAGGAACTCTACGACCTGCGTGCGCTGCGGGTGCTGGTGGACGATATTCCCACCTGCTATGCCGTGCTCGGGCTGGTGCACGCGCTGTGGGTGCCGATTCCCAGCGAATTCGACGACTACATCGCCAGGCCAAAGCCCAACGGCTACCGCTCGCTGCATACCGCGGTGATCGGCCCGGAGGGCAAGACCGTGGAAGTGCAGATCCGCACCCGCGAGATGCACGCGCAATCCGAGCTTGGCGTGGCCGCGCACTGGCGCTACAAGGAGGGCGGTAGCGCCGGCGGCGCGGCGATGGACAAGCGCATCGCGTGGATGCGCAAGCTGCTGGAGCAGGCCGCCGAGGCGGCGGGCGAAGGCGAGGCCGCGCCGCTGCAGGACATCGACAGCGAGCTGATCGAAGACCGCGTGTACGCGTTGACGCCCAAGGGCGAAGTGATCGACCTGCCGCAGGGCGGCACCGTGCTCGACTTCGCCTACGCCGTCCACAGCATGGTCGGCCATCGCTGCCGCGGCGCCAAGGTGGATGGCCGGATCGTGCCGCTGACCCAGGTGCTGAAGACCGGCCAACGCGTCGAGATCCTCACCGGCAAGGAAGCCGCGCCGCGCCGCGACTGGCTGCAGCCCAGCGCCGGCTTCCTGGCCAGCAGCCGCTCGCGCGACAAGGTGCGGGCCTGGTTCAACAAGCTGGACCGCGCCCAGAACCTGAAGGAAGGCCGGGAGCTGCTCGAACGCGACCTGCGCCGGATGGGCCTGCTGAGCGCCGACCTCGCCCCGGTGCTCGCCAGGTTCAACGCGCAGACCGAAGACGACCTGCTGGTATTGGTGGCATTGGGCGACGTCGGTCCCAATCAGGTGGGCCGCGCGCTGCTGGAACTGGAAAAGGCGGCGCAGGAGCCAGAGCCGCCCCTGCCTCCGCAACTGCCGGCCAGGCCGGTGCCGCCGGCTGCGGTCGGCGCGGGTGCGGTCACCGTGCAGGGCGTCGACAACCTTCTGGCGCAGGTGGCGCGTTGCTGCCAGCCGCTGCCGGGCGAGGCCATCGTCGGTTATCTCACCCGCGCCCGCGGCGTCAGCGTGCATCGGCCGCAATGCGCCGCGTTCCTGCGCCTGGCCGGCAAGGAGCCGGCGCGGGTGCTGCCGGTGGAGTGGGGCGCGCGGCGCAGCGGTCAGGACGTGGCGATCCGCATCGAGGCGGTGGATCGCAAATGGCTGCTCAAGGACATCACCACGCTGGTGGCACAAGTCGGTGTGCATGCGGTCGGGCTGCATACCGACCCGTTGCGTGGTGGCAGCGGACGGGTGCGCGTGCGCCTGCAGGCGCGGGTGTCCGATTACGAACAGCTTGGCCTGCTGCTGGCGCGGCTGGAGTCGCTGCCAGGCGTCGAGTCCGCGCGGCGCGCATGAAGCGATTCGCTTCCGTGCCGGCGCGACGCGCAGCGGTGCGGGCGCGCTGGCTGGCGCTGCCGTGGCCGGTGCGGATCGCCGCATTGGCCTGCGCCGCGCTCCTGCTGCTGGGCCTGTCGTGCGGGATCGCGTTTCGCGACGCGCTGGGCCGCTGGCTGTGGCCGGACCCGCGCTACGACGCACTGCGCCAGCGTGCGGAAGTCGCGCTGCAGGCTGGCCGGCTCACGGGGGCCGATGGCGGCGCACGCGAACTGTTCGAAGCGGCGCTGGCGCTGCAGCCGGACCAGCTGGAGGCCCGCGACGGGCTGGCGCGGGTGGCCCAGGCAGCGCTGGCGCGCGCCGAAGCCGCCGTCGCGGCGGGCGATGCGGCGCGGGCGCACGCCGCGCTGCGGCTGGCGCGGGAGCTGCAGGCGCCGCGGGCGCGCATGGATGCGCTGGAAACCCGGCTGCAGGCGATGCAGGCCCGGGCCATCGGCATCGAACAGCTGTTGGCGCGCGCGCGCGCCGCGCAGGCCGCGGGCCATCTGGACGATGGGCCAGCCGCCGCGCTGCCGCTCTACCAGCAGGTGCTGCAGGCGCAGCCGCGCAGCCAGCCGGCGCTGGAAGGGCGCGAGGATGCGCTGGAAGACCTGCTGAAGCCGGCAGCTGGAATGCTGGCGCGCGGCGAGTTGTTGCAGGCGGCGGAACTGCTGCATCGCGCGGAAAGCTTCGACCCCGGCCACGCCGCGCTGCCGCCGCTGCACGCCGGCCTGGCGCGCGCGCTGGAAGTGCGCGGCCAACGCCTCCGCCAGCAGCTGGCACGCGGCCGGCTGGAGGCCGCGGCGCGGGCCTGCGCCGAATTGCGCCAGCTGCAGGCAGGGCCGCTGCCGGAGGCCTGCGCCGCGCCGCTGGGCGAAGCGCTGGTGCGCGCGGTGGCCACTGCGCCCGCGGCGAGGGCCGGGCGCCTGTTGGCACTGGCCGAGGCAGCGGGCGTGGACGCCACGCGCCTGCAGCGGGCGCAGCGGCAGGCGCGCCGTACCCAGCGCAGCGAAGCGGGCGCCGCGACTGCCGGCACCGGCCCGCGGGACAGTGCCCGCGTGGCCCGGCTGCTGGAGCAGATGGAGCGTGCCCGCGCCCGTGGCGACTGGCTCACGCCCCCCGGTGACAGCGCCTGGGATCGCCTGCGCGAGGCGCGTTCGCTGGCGCCGCGTGATCCGCGCGTGCTGCGGGCGTCGACGGCGCTATTGGCGGCTGCAGGCGAATGCAATGCCGATGCCCTGCGCGACAACAACCTTGGTCGCGCGCTGGTCTGTCTGGATGCATGGCGGCAGCTGGCGCCGTCCGACGAGGGCGTGGCGGCGGCGCGGCGACGGCTGGCGCAGCGCTGGATCGCGGTCGGCATCGAGCGCCTCGAAGCGGGCCGCGCGGTCGATGCCCGGCGGGCGCTGGAGCAGGCCCGCGCGTTGGACCCGCAAACGCCCGGGCTCGGCGAATTCGCGGCGCGACTGAAGAAGGTGCGGTAGCGGCGCAGCCGGTGTTTCCGGTGGTCGCCCGCGGCGACCCGGTGCGGCTGGAATCCCGATTGCAAAGGTGGTGCCGAAGTCCGTCCGGGAGCGATGCGGGGTCCCGCGATGGTCCGCCGGCCCGTCGCAGCTGCGCCTCATCGCGCGCAGGGCCGCTCAGTCCAGGAACAGGCTCCGCACCACCGGGCGCGCGGCGTCGGCGGAGAAATGGCGGGCCACGTTGGCGCGGCCGTGCGCGGCCAGCTGGGTCCACAGCGCCTCGTCGTCGTGCAGGCGCAGCACCGCGGCCGCGAACGCCTCGGCAGCGTCGGCCACCAGCACGTCGCTGCCCTCGCGCAGGTGCATGCCTTCGACCGCGCAGCCGGTGGCGACCACCGGCAGGCCGTGCGCCATCGCCTGGTTGACCTTGCCCTTCACGCCCGCGCCGAAGCGCAGCGGCGCCACCGACACGCGGCAGCCGTCCAGCCACGGCTGCAGGTCCGGCACGTGACCGTGGATGCGCGTGCCGGCAACGCCGTCAAGCCGCGCGATCGCCTCTGGCACGTCGCCGCCGATGCAGTGGAAAGCGATGTCCGGACGCACGGCGCGCACCTGCGGGAGCACCGCCTCGACGAACCACTGCACCGCATCCACGTTCGGGGGATGGCGGAAGCCGCCAACGAACAGCAGGTCGCGGCGCGCCGCGAAGCCGGGGCCTGCCGGCGCCGGCCGGTGCAGGTTGGACAGGATCTCCACCCGCGCACCCGGCGCCTCGCGCGCCAGCAGCGCGCGCTCCACCTCGCTGACCACCAGGGTGGCGTCGGCTTCGCGGATCAGGGCCAGCTCCAGCGCGCGGGTGCGGTCGGCCGCGCGCCGAGCGGCGGCATCGCCGGCCAGTTCCGCGGCGCGGCGTTCGCGCAGGTAGTGCAGATCGACGGTATCGAACAGCAGCCGTGCCTGCGGGGCGTAGCGGCGCAGCAGCGGCATGCATTCGCGGGCGATGTAGTGGCGGCTGACCATCGCCGCGTGGAAGCGCGGCCCGTGTTCGCGCAGCCAGGCCGGCAGCCGCGCCGCCTCCGGCGCGTGCCAGCACTCCACCCCCAGCGCCTGCAGCGCGCGCGTGTAGTCGCCGTCCGGCTTGCCGCCCGCGGGCAGGAACACCGGGTGCGCGCCTTCTTCGATCAGCAGGCGCATCAGTTCCACCAGCCGCAGCGAGCCGGAGTCGCGGTCCGGCTGCGGCGTCAGCGCGTCGATGAGCAGGATCTGCCGCTGGCCGCGATGCAGCGCAGCCGGCGTCGGCTCGGTGCCCGGCGGCAGCTGCCGCCGCAGCGCGTCCCGCCACTTGTCGGCGAACACCTGGCGATTGCGCACCTGCGCCGCCTTAGGGCCGGTAGTGAGGTTCGTGCCCGCGGTGGTGCCCTCGTCGTGGACCACCGTCGCCGCCGGCTGGTACAGCGTGCGCAGGCCGGCGGCGCGCACCGCGAAGGCCAGGTCGGTGTCCTCGTAATAGGCCGGCGCGTAGCGCGCATCAAAGCCGCCGAGGCGCTGGAACAGCGCACGTGGCATCGCGATCGCCGCGCCGCTGAGGTAGTCGGCATCGCGCAGGTAGCCGTAGCGGCAGCCGTCCGGATGGTCGAAACGGCCGTAGTTCCAGCCGCTGCCGTCGGCGAACACCACCCCGCCCGCCTCCTGCAGGCGGCCGTCGGGATAGACCAGCTTCGCCCCCACCAGCCCCGCGTCCTCCACCGCGTCGAAGGTGGCCAGCAGCGCATCCAGCCAGCCCTCCTGCGGCACCGTGTCGTTGTTGAGGAACACCAGGAACTCGCCGCGCGCCTGCGCCGCGCCGTCGTTGCAGGCGGCGATGAAACCGCCGTTGACCGGCCGCGCATGCACGCGGATGCCGCCGATGGCGCGCAGCTTCTCCAGCGAATCGTCGGGCGAGGCGTCGTCCACCACCACCACCTCGAACGGCGCAAGCGGCGGATGCGCGGCGATCGCGCGCAGGCAGGCCAGGGTGTGCGCGAACGCGCCGTGGACCGGGATGACGAGGCTGGCCCGCGGCGCGTCCGCAGACGGCACCGCGAACGGCGCGAACGGCGTGGCCGGCGGCAGGAAGAGCGCACTGCCGCCAGCCGGTGTGCGCCGTAGCTGCAGCGCCAGCCGACGCCAGGTGGCACCCAGTCCGCGCGTGCGCAGGCTGGCCCAGCCGCGTCGCCACAGGCCCAGCGCGCGCAGGATCCAGAAGCGCGCTTCGACGGGGACGGGCATGCGGCTGAACTCCTGCACAAGAATCGGGGAAACCCGCACATGGCCCCATGTGCGGCTGCGCTAGACTCGGGGCCATCGCCATTGTCGCATCCAGCGGCCAACCGCCAGCCAATGCCCCGCATCCAAGACGAAGAAGACGAGCTGTACGAAGAGGACGATGGCGGCGATGCGGGCGGCGGTTCCGGCTGGCGCCGGCGGCTGCTGGTCTGGACGCTGGCCGCGGCGGCGCTGCTGCTGGGCTTCCTGATTCCTTACTTGCTATACCTCAACCACCAGGTGGGCGAGCGCTTCGGCAAACTGCGCTGGCAGGTCCCCACCCGCGTGTACGCGCGGCCGCTGGTCCTGCGGCAGGGCCTGGCGATGGACGCCCAGACCCTGAAGACCGAGCTGGACGCCGCGTCCTACAGGGACGGCGACGGTCGCCGCGCCGGGACCTACGACCGCAACGGGGCGCGCTGGCGCATTTCCAGCCGCGGCTACAACGACGTCGATGGGCGGGTGGCGCCGGCGGTACTGGAGGTGACCCTGTCCAGCGGGCGGGTGGCGGCCATCCGCGACACCCAGGCCAAGCGCGCGCTTCGCAGCGCGCGGCTTGATCCGGCGCGCATCGCCACCCTGTACGGGCAGAACCAGGAAGAGCGCCGGCTGGTCCGGATCGAGGAGGTTCCCGAGCTGCTGGTCACCGGCCTGCAGGCGGTCGAGGACCGCGACTTCAACCACCACATCGGCATCGATTTCAGCGGCATGCTGCGCGCGGTCTTCGTGAACGTGAAGTCGGGCGGCGACACCCGCCAGGGCGCCAGCACGCTGACCCAGCAGCTGGCGCGCAGCGGCCTGCTCGGCATCGGCAAGGAGCAGACCTACACCCGCAAGGCCAAGGAAATCCTGTTCGCGCTGCTGCTGGAGGCGCGCTACGACAAGCGCACCATCCTCGAGGCCTACTTCAACCAGGTCGACCTCGGCCAGCGCGGCGCGCAGGCGATCCGCGGCGTGGCGGCGGCTTCGGAGTTCTGGTTCGGGCGCGAACTGAAGGACCTGTCGTCCGAACAGATCGCCCTGCTGATCGGCATGGTCAAGGGGCCGTCCTGGTACAACCCGCGGCGCAATCCGGAGCGCGCGCTGGAGCGCCGCAATTTCGTGCTGGGCGAGATGCACGAAACCGGCCTGATCGACGATGCCGAATACCGCCGCGCGGTGAAGGCGCCCCTTGGCGTCACCGCCAACGCCGGCAACCTGGCCGCCAACCGCTTCCCCGCCTACGTGGACCTGGTGCGCAAGCAGCTGGCGCGCGATTACCCGGCCGACAGGCTCTCGGGCGCCGGGCTGTCGGTGATGACCGGCATGTCGCCTTCCGCGCAGGGCTACGCCGAGGGCGCGGTGGCGCGCACGCTCAAGGCGCTGTCCACCAAGGGCCGGCCGCCGCTGCAGGCCGGGCTGGTGGTAACCGACGTGCACAACGGCGACGTGCTGGCGGTAGTGGGCAGCCGCGAGTTCACCGAGCCCGGCTTCAACCGCGCGGTCGACGCGCGGCGCCCGGTCGGCTCACTGCTGAAGCCCTTCGTCTACCTGCTGGCGCTGGCGCAGCCGGAGAAGTGGTCGCTGGCCAGCATCATCAGCGACGCGCCGGTCACCGTCGGGCTGGGCCGCGGGCGGACGTGGAAGCCCGGCAACTCCGACGGCCGCAGCCACGGCGACGTGCGCCTGATGGACGCCTTGGCGCAGAGCTACAACCAGGCCACGGTGCGGCTGGGCATGGAGGTGCAGCCGCAGCGGCTGGCGGCGCTGATCCGCACCCTGGCCGGGATCGAGTCCGAGGCGCAGCCCTCGCTCATCCTCGGTGCCGTCGACCAGAGTCCGTACGCGATGGCGCAGCTGTACCAGTTCCTCGCCTCCAGCGGCGAGATCCAGCCGCTGCACGCGGTGCGCGGCGTGCTGGATCCGAACGGGCGCACGATCAAGCGCTACGACAGCGATGCCCCGCCGGCGCAGAAGGGCGATGCGGTGGCGGCGCGGCTGGTCGGCAGCGCGCTGCAGTACGCGGTGACCTCCGGTACCGGCAACGCACTGGTGCGCGACGGGCTGGGCCGGCTGTCGGCGGCCGGCAAGACCGGCACCAGCAACGATGGCCGCGACAGCTGGTTCGCCGGCTACACCGGCGACCATCTGGCGGTGGTCTGGGTGGGCAACGATCAGAACCAGTCCACCGGTCTGTACGGGGCCACCGGTGGCATGCGGGTCTGGTCCGATATCTTCGCGCGCCTGCCCAGCGCACCGCTGCGGCTGTCCAGCGAGGGCATCGACTGGCGCTGGGTGCTGGACGGCCAGAGCACCGATGGCGACTGCCCCGGCGCGCGCCACCTGCCGTTCGTGGCCGGCTACGCGCCGCCCTACCAGCCCTGCCCGTACGTGCCGCCGCCGGAGCTGGACGAGTTCGGCAATCCGCTGCCGCCGGGGGACGAGTCGCTGAACCCGCTCGAGCGCGCCGGTCAGGCGATCCGTGACTTCTTCGGCGGTGGCGATCCGGCGAAGCAGGTGCCGCCGGCCGACGCGCCGCAGCCGCGGCCGGTGCAGTGAATCCGGCGGAACAACCGGGCACGCGGTTGGGGCGGGCGGTCCACCAGACGTTGGGCGAGGACGCCGCGCTCGCCCGCGTGCTGCCGGGCTTCCGGCCGCGCCCGGCGCAGCAGCGGCTGGCGGTGGCGGTGGCGGACGCGTTCGAGCGCCGCGAGGTGCTGCTGGCCGAGGCGGGCACCGGCACCGGCAAGACCTATGCCTACCTGGTGCCCGCGCTGCTGTCGGGGATGAAGACCATCGTCTCCACCGGCACCCGGGCCCTGCAGGACCAGCTCTACCTGCGCGACCTGCCGCGGGTGCGCGATGCGCTGGGCGTCGGCCTCAAGACCGCGCTGCTGAAGGGGCGCGCCAACTACCTGTGCCGCTATCGGCTTGAACACGCGAAGGGCGAGCCGCGCTTCACCAGCCGCGAGCAGGTCAGCCAGTTCCAGCGCGTGGTGGCGTGGAGCGGGCGCACCCGCAGCGGCGACATGGCGGAGCTGGAGTCGCTGGCCGAGGATTCGCCGCTGCTGCCGCTGGTGACCTCCACGGCCGACAACTGCCTCGGCACCGAATGCCCGTTCTGGAGCGAGTGCTTCGTGGTGCAGGCGCGCCAGCGCGCGCAGGCGGCCGACCTGGTGGTGGTCAACCACCACCTGCTGCTGGCCGACCTGGCGCTGAAGCAGGAGGGCTTCGGCGAGATCCTGCCGGGCGCGCAGGCGTTCGTGGTCGACGAGGCGCACCAGCTGCCCGAGCTGGCCGCGCAGTTCTTCGGCGAAGGCCTGGGCGCGCGCCCGCTGGTGGAGCTGGCGCGCGATGCCGTTGCCGAATGCAAGGAAGTCCCGGGTGCGCTGGCCGCAGTACAGCAACCGGCACGCGACATCGAACAGGCCGCGCGCGCGCTGCGCGCGGCGATGGACAACCTGCCGCTGCGCGGCACCGCCTGGCGGGCCCTGGACGAGGTCGACATCGAGCCGGCGTTCCAGGCGCTGGAACAGTCGCTGCGGGCGCTGTCGGAGGCGGTGGCGCCATTGCGCCAGGCTGCGCCCGGCTTCGATGCCTGCCATGCGCGGGCGCAGGACCAACTGGCCCGGCTGCAGCGCTGGCTGGGTGAAATGGTGTCAGGGACATTTTCCGGGAACGCGTCGGGGGAGAAAAATGTCCCTGACACCATTTCGGTGCACTGGTACGAACTTACCCCGCGCGGTTTCCGCCTGCAGCGCACCCCGCTGGACGTGGCGGCGCCGCTGCGCGCGCACCGCGAGGCCTCGAATGCGGCCTGGGTCTTCACCTCGGCGACGCTGGCAGTGGCCGGGCGTTTCGACCACGTCGCCCAGCGACTGGGCATCGACGATGCCCGCGAGCTGCTCGAACCCAGCCCGTTCGACTGGGACCGGCAGGCGCTGTGCTACCTGCCGAGGGGCCTGCCGGAGCCGGCCTCGCGCGAATTCGGAAGCGCCCTGCTGGATGCGTTGCGTCCGGTGCTGGATGCCTCCGGCGGCCGTGCGTTCCTGCTGTTCGCCTCGCACCGCGCGCTGCGCGAGGCTGCCGAGGCATTGCAAGGCAGCCCGTGGCCGCTGTTCGTGCAGGGCACCGAGCCGCGCCACGTGCTGCTGCAGCGCTTCCGCGAGTCCGGCAACGGCGTGTTGCTGGGCACCGCGAGCTTCCGCGAAGGCGTGGACGTGGCCGGCGACGCGCTGAGCGTGGTGGTGATCGACAAACTGCCGTTCGCGGCGCCCGACGATCCGGTGTTCGAAGCGCGGCTGGACGCGATCCGCCGCGCCGGCGGCAACCCCTTCCGCGACGAGCAGCTGCCGCAGGCGGTGATCGCGCTCAAGCAGGGCGCCGGCCGGCTGATCCGCACCGAGACCGACCGCGGGGTGCTGGTGCTGTGCGACCCGCGCCTGCTGGGCAAGACCTATGGCCGCACTTTCCTGGAATCGCTGCCGCCGCTGCCGATCACCCGCGAGCTGAGCGATGTGCGGGCGTTCTTCGCGGATAATTGAGCGATGAGACTGCTCGCTTTCGAAACCTCCACCGAGGCCTGCTCGGTCGCCGTGTACGTCGATGGGCGGGTGCTCGAGCGCTTCGAGGTGGCGCCGCGCCGGCACACCGAACTGGCGCTGCCGTGGGCGCAGGCGCTGCTGGCCGAGGCCGGCGTCGCGCGCTCGCAGCTGGATGCCATCGCCGTGGGCCGCGGCCCGGGGGCGTTCACCGGCGTGCGCCTGGCCATTGCCATCGCCCAAGGCATTGCGCTGGGGCTGGATCTGCCGGTGCTGCCGGTGTCCACGCTGGCGGCGTTGGCGATGCAGGCGGGTGGCGAGCGCCGCCTCGCCGCCATCGACGCGCGCATGGGTGAGGTCTATCTGGGCGCTTTCGCGCGCGAGGGCGACGGGCTGGCGGCGCTGGCGGAGGAAGTGGTGGTCAGGCCGGACGCGGCGCCGCTGCCGGCAGGCGACGGCTGGTGCGGCGCGGGCACCGGCTTCGCCGCGGCCGATGGGGCGCTGCAGTTGCGCCTGCACGGCCGGCTGGCGGCCGTCGATGCGCGCGCGCTGCCGCGTGCGGCGGACGTCGCACGGCTCGCCGCGCCGGTGTTCGCGGCGGGCGGCGGCATCGCCCCGGAATGCGCCGAACCGGCCTACCTGCGCAACGACGTGGCCCTGACCCTCGCCCAGCAGCGCGTCCAGCGTGATGCCGGGCGGCCACGCCAATCCTGACTTTTGGCTATCCTGCCGGTGGGTTCCACTGGCACAGGAGGCGATGTGAAGGGTTGGATTCTGATGCTGGGTGCGGCGTTGGCCGCATTGCCGGCATCCGCCGAGGAGGTGCCGTTCAATGGCCGCACCCTGAATGTGGCCACCGGCCAGGAAGCGCGCCCGATCCTGTCCATGACGACCACCCAGTACGTGCTGCCGCTGACGCAGGCGCAGCTGCTGGCGCGCGTGCCGGCCTGCCTGTCCGCACAGGGCATCGCGGCGACGTCGACCGATGCCGCCCAGGGCGCCGTGCAGGCCGAGGTGCTGACCCGCTTCCGCGCCAGCTTCGCCAGCCGGATCCTGCGCAGCCAGCTGCGCCTGGACGTGGGCGAAGGTTTCTTCCAGCTGTCCGAGTCCGCGTTCGAGGTGGCGGAAGAGGCGGACGACGGCGCGCCCGCCTACGGACCGCTGGCGCAGAGCGGCGGGATCTGGGAAAAAGGGCTGGAAACGCTGGTCGAGGCCGAGAACCGGATCATCGACTGCCTGTACAGGTAAACGCGGTAGCCCGGGCGCCTGCGCCTCAGCGATCCACCAGCTCGCCGCCCGGCATGAATTGCCAGGTGCGGGTGATGTGGAGCACGTCCGGGTCTTCGCTGGTCTTCGGCAACGGCGCAAACGGCTCCGACAGCTTGACGATCCGCAGCGCCGCCTCGTCCAGCATCGGGATGCGGCTGGAGCGGATGATGCGCACGCTCTCCACGCTGCCGTCGCGGCGCACGCCCACGCTGATCACCACCAGCCCGCCGATGCGGCGGCGGCGCGCCTCGTCCGGATAGTTCAGGTTGCCGACGCGCTCCACCCGGTCCACCCAGCCGCGCAGGTACTGGGCCCAGGCGTATTCGCGGGTGCTGGCGGAGACGAATTTGCGCTTGGGGCGCTTGGCGTATTCCACCGAGCGCAGCTGGATCTCGGCGGCCAGCCGCGCCATCTCGATGTCGCGTTCGATCTTCTCGCGCCCGCGCTGGGCATCGTCCGGAGGGGTTTCCGGACGCGCCTGCGGCGTCGGCATCGCGGTGTCGCCATTGGCCGAAGCGACCACCCGCGTCTGCGGCGGCGGGCTGGGCGCCGGCGTCTGCGCGCGCAGCGGGCGCGGCGCCAAGCCGTCCTCGGGTTGCGGCAGCGGGCCGGCCTGCGGCGCGCTGGGGCGGGTGCTGCGGTCGCGTTCGCCGCCGCCCTGGTTGCTGGCCTGGGCCAGGAAGTCCGCCTGCGCCGGGGTCAGCGGCGTCTGCGTGCGGGTCTGGATCACATCCAGCGTGGGCAGCAGCGGCGCGGCGTCCTCCATCGCGAAGCCGATCCCGAACACCGCCAGCGCGTGCAGCAGCACGGACAGCACGAAGGTCGCGCGCAGCCGATCGGTTTCGCCGATGCGGGGCGGGGCGGGAACGGGGGCGGCCACGGCTGCCGGCATCAGCGCCCGGCGAGCGCCTCGATGCGCTCGAACAGCTGGCCGGCGATGTTCAGCCCGAACTGCGCGTCCAGCTCGCGGATGCAGGTGGGGCTGGTGACGTTGACCTCGGTGAGGTAGTCCCCGATCACGTCCAGGCCCACGAACAGCATCCCGCGGCGGCGCATCTCCGGCCCCACCTGCGCGGCGATCCAGCGGTCGCGCTCGCTCAGCGGGCGGCCTTCCCCGCGGCCGCCGGCAGCAAGGTTGCCGCGGAACTCGTCGCCCTGCGGAATGCGGGCGAGGCAGTAGTCCACCGGCTCGCCGTCGACCAGCAGGATGCGCTTGTCGCCCTGCGCGATCTCCGGCAGGTAGCGCTGCGCCATCGCCAGGTGGCGGCCGCCCTCGGTCAGCGTCTCCAGTATCACGTTGAGGTTGGCCTCCCCTGCGCTGGCGCGGAAAATCGAGCGCCCGCCCATGCCGTCCAGCGGCTTCAGCACGGCATCGCCATGCTCGCCCACGAAGGCCTTCAGCGCGGCGGCGTCGCGGCTCACCAGCGTGGGCGGGCAGCACTGCGGGAACAACAGGGCGGCGAGCTTTTCGTTGAAATCGCGCAGGCCGCGCGGGTCGTTCACCACCAGCGCGCCCTGCAGCCGGGCCAGGTCGAGGATCTGGGTGTCGTGCAGGTAGTCCGCGTCCACCGGCGGGTCGGTGCGCATCAGCACCGCCTGGCCCGGTCCGAATTCCAGTTCGGTCCAGTCGGTCAGCGAGAAATGGTCGCCCGGTACGTCCCGCACCTGCAGCGCGGCCGCGGCCGCCACCGCGCGCGCGCCGCGCACCGACAGGCCGCCGGGCCGCACGTAATGCAGCCGGTGCCCGCGCCGCTGCGCTTCCAGCAGCATGGCGAAGGTGGAGTCCTTGGCAATCCTGACCGACCCGATCGGGTCCATCACGACCACCACGTCAAGCGCTGCGGCTGCCGTCATCTGCACATCCATCGGCGGGGTGGGCGGATGGTAGCAGGCGCCGGTGCCCACCCATCCGCAGCGGTATTGCGGCGCTTGACACATCGCGCGCGGACTTGGATAAAGGTGGTCCGCAACGCGCGCAGACGCGGCGGTTGGCAATCGCGCAAGGGGACTACATGGCGCCGCAGGACGATTCCGATATCGGCCTCAAGGGTTTGAGGGTGATGGTCATCGACGATTCCAGGACGATCCGCCGCACGGCGGAGACCCTGCTCGCGCGCGAGGGCTGCGAGGTAGTCACCGCGACCGACGGCTTCGAGGCACTGTCGAAGATCGCCGACCACGCCCCGCAGATCATCTTCGTGGACATCATGATGCCGCGGCTGGATGGCTATCAGACCTGCGCGCTGATCAAGAACAACCAGACCTTCAAAAGCGTGCCGGTGATCATGCTTTCATCCAAGGACGGTTTGTTCGACAAGGCCCGAGGCCGTATCGTCGGCTCCGAGCAATACCTGACCAAGCCGTTCACGCGGGAAGAACTGCTTGGCGCCATCCGCACGTACGTCAACGCCTGACCGGGGGGTAGGGCACCAATGGCACGCATTCTGCTGATCGAGGATTCGCCGACCGAAGCCGCGGTCATGGTCCAGTTGCTGGAACGCAACGGCCACCAGGTCACCACCGCCGCCAACGCGGAGGACGGCATCGCCAGCTGCAAGCGCGACAAGCCCGACCTGGTGCTGATGGACATCATCCTGCCCGGCATGAACGGCTTCCAGGCGACCCGCGCGTTGACCCGCGATGCCGACACCAGCCATATCCCGGTACTCATCATCAGTACCAAGGGTCAGGAAACCGATCGCGTCTGGGGCATGCGCCAGGGCGCGCGGGATTACATCGTCAAGCCGCCGCGCGAAAGCGAACTGGTCGCGCGCATCGACGCACTGCTCGGGCGCTGACCGATGGCCAAGCGCGGCAAGCACAAGCACAAGTTCCGCCCGCAGCAGGCCGCAGCGGTGCCGGCGGCCACCTCGCTGGCCGCAGCCGCAGCGGTGGATGACGACGAGGACGCAGGCGACGACGCGGAAGAGGAGCGGTCCGAGCCAGTCGTCTCCGCGGGTGCGCACGAGGATCTAGATGCAGCCGGGCCGGTGCCCGTGGGCGCTCCCGCTGCCGCCCCGGAATGGGTACAGCCTGCCAGCGGCGAGAGGCGTTCGCCGTTCCTGGTGCTGGCCGATTACGAACAGCGCAGCCTTGCCCACGTTGCCGGCCTGCCGGAACAGCTGGATGCCCCCGGCCTGTGGCGCGGCGTGGCCTATCGCGTCGGAGCGCACCGGCTGGCTTCCGGCTTCGATGAAGTGGTGGAAATCCTGCCGATGCCGTCGCTGACCCATGTCCCCGGCGCGCAGCCGTGGATGCTGGGCGTGGCCAACATCCGCGGCGCGCTGCTGCCGGTGGTCGACCTCAAGCAGTTCCTCGACGGCGAGCGCACCGTGCTGCACGAGCGCCAGCGCGTGCTGGTGGTGCGCCAGCCGGGCGGCGACGTGGCCGTCACCATCGACGAGCTTTACGGCCAGCGCAGCTTCGTCGACGAGCATGGCATCGACGCCAACGCGGTCGCGGATGGCCGCTACGCCCATTTCGTCGATCGCGCCTACCGCATGAACGGCCAGGATTGGGGCGTGTTCAGCCTCGAACGCCTGGCCCGCACCCCCGAATTCCGACAAGCCGCCGCCTAAACGCGGAACTCCGAAGTAAGCCGAGGTCGCACAATGAGCAATTTGATGGATTCCGCCGCCGGCAAGGGCCGCAATCTCAGCACCAACTTCTGGATCTGGCTGCTGATCGGCTCGCTGGTGGTGTTCGCCGGCAACACCCTGTACGCCACCACCAAGGCCTCGCGGCTTGGCGGCGCCAGCTCCGCGGCATCGCGCCTGCAGCTGAACTCGCAGCGCCTGGCCAACCAGGGCCGGGAAGCGATCGACGGCAATGTGCAGGCGTTCGAGGCGTTCAAGGCGACCAAGGAAGAAATCGACGGCGACATCAAGTGGCTGAACGACCGCTTTGGCGACGCCGCCGACGTGGCGGCGCCGATCCGCACCGTCACCGAGACCTGGACGCCGCTGACCAAGCGCGCCGAGGAAGTGCTGGGCTCGCAGCAGGCGGTGCTGGCGCTGGCCGGCCGCGCCGACAGCTTCACCGGCAAGGTGCCGCAGCTGCAGGCGCAGCTGTACGAGGTGCTGCGCGGCCTGGTTTCCGGCGGCGCCAATTCCGCGCAGGTGAGCGCGGCGCTGCAGCAGGCCAACATCAGTTCGCGCATGGCGCAGCGCATCGCCGAGCTGCGCGCCGGCGGCGACGGCGCCCAGGTGGCGGCGAACGCGCTGGGTCGCGACGCCGCGGTCTTCGACCGGCAGATGAACGCGCTGATCAACGGCAGCGCCGACATCGTCAAGGTCAGCGCGGCCGGCGCGATCGGCCCGCTCGGCCAGTCCAACACGCTGTGGCAGGGGATGAAGAAGGACCTCGACGCGATCGTCGGTGATTCGCGCAAGCTCATCGGCGCACAGGCCTCCGCCTCGGCGCTGGCCAGCGGTTCGGACAAGCTGCTGACCGACAGCGAGCGCCTGTTCTCCTCCTTCACCCAGTTCGGTTCCTTGAAGGACACCAGCATCATCGGCGGCGTCTGGGTGAGCATCCTTTCCGGCCTGCTGGCGCTGGTCTCCATCGCCGGCCTGCTGTGGGCCCTGAACCGCGCCCAGCGCGTGCGCTACCAGACCACCAAGGAACTGAACGACCGCAACCAGGAGGCGATCATGCGCCTGCTGGACGAAATGGGTTCGCTCGCGGAAGGCGACCTCACCGTGAAGGCGACCGTGACCGAGGACATGACCGGCGCGATCGCGGACTCGATCAACTTCGCGGTGGAGCAGCTGCGCACCCTGGTGGCCACCATCAACGACACCTCGGTGCAGGTCGCGGCCAGCGCGCAGGAAACCCAGGCCACCGCCATGCACCTGGCCGATGCCGCCGAGCACCAGGCGCAGGAAATCAACTCCGCCACCGACCGCATCAACGAGATCGCCTCCAGCATTAACCAGGTGTCGCGCAACTCCGCCGACTCCGCCGAGGTGGCGCGGCGCTCGGTGCAGATCGCGACCAACGGTGCGGGCGTGGTGCGCCAGACGATCGCCGGCATGGACAGCATCCGCGACCAGATCCAGGAAACCTCCAAGCGCATCAAGCGGCTGGGCGAGTCCTCGCAGGAAATCGGCTCGATCGTGGAACTGATCAACGACATTTCCGAGCAGACCAACATCCTGGCGCTGAACGCGGCCATCCAGGCGGCGTCGGCCGGCGAGGCGGGCCGCGGGTTCGCGGTGGTGGCCGACGAAGTGCAGCGACTCGCGGAACGCAGCTCCAGCGCGACCAAGCGCATCGAGTCGCTGGTCCAGACCATTCAGGCCGATACCAACGAAGCGGTGTCGTCGATGGAACAGACGACTTCGGAAGTGGTCGCCGGTGCGCGCCTCGCCGAGGATGCGGGTACCGCGCTGGGCGAGATCGAAAAGGTGTCGTCCGACCTGTCGGGCCTGATTGAAGGCATTTCGGTGGCGGCGCAGGAGCAGTCCAGCGCGGCCTCCAACATCACCCAGACCATGAACACCATCCAGTCGATCACCGCGCAGACCTCGCAGGGCGCCAGCCAGACCGCCGAGTCGATCGGCAACCTGGCCCAGCTCGCCGCCGACCTGCGCCGTTCGGTCGCCGACTTCAAGCTGCCCGCCTGACGCCGGCCGGAACACAGGGATCGGGATGAACAACACCCTCCAGGCCAGCCCCGGGTCGCCGGGCCTTGACGGAGCTGCGGCATGACCACGGCGTTGCGGGATGCGATCGACCACACCGCGCTCGGCTGGGTGAAGCCGGAGATCGACGAGACCCTGCGCCAGGCGCGGATCGAGCTCGAAGGCTTCGCCGAGAATCCCGGCGACCCGCTGCCGATGGACACCTGCATGGGCCATCTGCACCAGGTGCAGGGCACGCTGCAGATGCTGGAGCTGCAGGCGCCGGCGATGGTGGCCGGCGAGATGGAGCAGCTGGCCAGCGCGCTGCGCGACGGCGCCACCGGCGACCGCGACGAGGCGCTGGCCGTGCTGATGCGCGGCATGGTGCAGCTGCCCGACTACCTGGAGCGCCTGCAGGGCGGGCACCGCGACATCCCCATCGTGCTGCTGCCGCTGATCAACGAACTGCGCGCCGCCCGCGCCGTCGCCGCGCTGGGGCAGGAAGCATTGCCCAGCCTGCTGGAGGCACCGACCGAGGCCGAGTTGGAGCACGCCCGCGGCAGCCTGGCGGGCCGCAACCGCGCGCTGCTTGACACGGTGTCCACGGCGATCAAGGAAGACCTGCTGAAGGTCAAGGATGCGCTCGACCTGCACCTGCGCGGCAGTCGCGACAACGTGCAGGAACTGCAGGCGCAGGCGGAGGCGCTGGACAGGATCGGCGATACGCTGGGCATGCTGGGCTTGGAAAGCGCCCGCGGCGTGGTGCAGGAGCAGCGGCGGATCGTCCATGACATCGCCAGCGGCGTGCGGCCGCCGGCGGAGAACGACCTGCTTGAAGTCGCCGGTGCGCTGCTCTACATCGACCATTCTCTGGACGACCAGGTGGCCCAGCTCGGCAGCGGCAGCGCCGAGGGCGATGCCGGCGGCCTGCTGGCGCAGGAATCGCGCAAGGTCATGGGCGCATTGACGCGCGCGGCGGTGACCAATTTCGCGGAAGTGCGCAATGCGTTCGTGGCTTTCGTCGAAACCGACTGGAGCCATTCCGCGCTGGAATCGGTGCCGCGGCTGCTGGCCGAAGTGGCGGGCGCGATGCGGATGCTCGAGCGCCCGGAACCGGCGGGCTATCTGGAGGCACTGCGCCGCTACGCCCAGGTCGAGCTGATCGACCGCGCGCAGGTGCCCGGCGGGCGCCAACTGGACACCCTGGCCGACGCCCTGTCCAGCATGGAGTACTTCCTCGAGACCCTGCACGATCCGCACGGCCAGCGCCTGGACCTGCTGGAGAAAACCCGCGTCAGTCTGGAGGCACTGCACTACTGGCCGCTGCCCGAGCTTGCGCCCGCGCTGGATGCCGCGCCTGCCGCGGCGTCGGATACAGGGGCCGACGGGGCCATCGAGGATGCCGACGCCATGCCCGGCGAGCCCGCCGCGCAGGCCCAGGACGAGGTGGTTGCCGAGGAGGAGCCCGTTGCCGCGCCCGCCGAAGTGGCGGTCAGCGTCGCCCCGGCGACAGTGGCGGTGGCGGCCGGCTTCGAATCCGCCGGCGACGAGATCGACGACGAGATCCGCGAGATCTTCCTCGAGGAATTCGAGGACGAGATCAACAACCTGGACGGCCTGCTGCCGGCCTGGAAGCTGACGCCAGACGATGCCGACACGCTGCGCCCGATCCGTCGGGTGTTCCACACCCTGAAGGGCAGCGGCCGGCTGGTCGGCGCCAAGGTGCTGGGCGAATTCGCCTGGCACGTCGAGAACATGCTCAACCGCGTACTGGACGGCTCGCGTCCGGCCAGCCACGCGGTGGTCGCCTACGTGGGCCAGGCGCGCGGCGTGCTGCCGCAGCTGCATGCCGCCCTGCGCGGGGAAGGCGCGGTCGCCATCGACATTCCCGCGATGGAAGCCATCGCCGACCGGCTGGCGGCGGGCGAGGACGTGGTCATGTCGGCGCCGCCGGTGGCGCAGACCACGCCGGCGCAAGTCGAGGCCACGGAAGAGCCGGCGGCCGCTGCCGAAGCGGATACGCGGGTTGTCGCGGTCGATCCGGTGCTGCTGGAGATCCTCGGCACCGAGGTGGGTGGGCATCTGGAAACCGTCGATGCCTGGCTGGCGCAGGCGCGCTTCGGCGAAGCTGTCGCCACCGATGCGCTGGTGCGGGCCCTGCATACGCTGAATGGCGCCTTCGCCATGACCGAGGTGCCGTCGGTGACCGCGTTCACCGCGCCTGCCGAAGGCTATGCCAAGCGTCTGCTTGCGGCACATGCGATCGCCGGTGCCGAGGGCGTCGCGGCGCTGGGTGCGGTTGCCGAGGCGGTCCGTGCCTCCACCCGCGCGTTGCAGGAAAGCCCCGCACAGGTGCCGGTGTTCACGGCGCTGGCGGAACGGATGGCGGCACTGCGCGATGCACTGCCAGAGGCCAGTCTGCCCTTCGTGGAGGCCGGATCCACCGCGGAAGGCGATGCCGACGCCGCGGGTCTGGCGGCCGAGCAGGCCGAAGCCGAGCGCCTCGCGGCGGAAGAAGCCGCGCGCCAGGAAGCCGAACGCCTCGCGGCGGAAGAAGCCGCGCGCCAGGAAGCCGAGCGCCTCGCGGCGGAAGAAGCCGCGCGCCGGGAAGCCGAACGCATTGCTGCGGCAGAAGCCGAAGCAGCGCGTCTGGCGGCCGAGCAGGCCGAAGCCGAGCGCCTCGCGGCGGAGGAAGCCGCGCGCCAGGAAGCCGAACGCATCGCTGCGGAAGAAGCTGAAGCGGCGCGTCTGGCGGCCGAGCAGG
>NZ_JAXOFT010000009.1:0-107821 GCF_036409385.1 Thermomonas sp. LB-4
AGGACCAGGCCTTTAGACTCTTAACCCAACCGTCCGTGGAAACGGGGTAGAACCCCGTCTTTCCGCCCGCCTTCATTGCGAACAGGGGCAGATCTCGCCACCCGCTTGGATCGAGGATTCGCTGCTCATCGATCCACTGCTGGATTTGATGTCGGTGCTTCGTCCAGAGTTCGCTGGTGAGGGAGACAAAGCCCCGCGAGGTGGCGGTCTTGGACTCAGCGTAGTCCCCCAAGCGGATATGGACATAATCCCCTGCGTCTCCGAAAAGCAGGACGTCGCCCAAAGTAAGTCCGTACGCTGAACCCGGTCGAATGCCCGATGCCTCCAGGATCAAGAACAAGATGACCCGCAACTGCGCAATCCGCAGGAAGTCAGGGCCTGCATCAATTCGTTGCGCTTCGCGCGCGTGGTCGGCCTGCAGCTCCTCCAAGACCGACTGACGCTCGGCAAGCGTCAACAACGCCGGGTGGATGCCCAGTGCCCGCGATCCGGCAATGACAGCCAGTTCAGTCATGTCCACGACGGGTCGTGCATGTACCCGCATCAGGTAACGATGAAGGCGCAGCAATTCCTCGAACGCGTACGGCCTGCCCTTGCTGGTCTTGGAAAGCAGAACTTCCCTGTAGAGGCGGTGAAGCTCCTCCGCAGATAAGCTGACGAGTTCGCGATCCCCAAGAAGGTCGAGCAGCGTCCAACCGATCTGGGAGACCTCGCGACGCAACGAGTGCTGAGATAGGCGATTACCGTCCTCACTGCCGTAGCGAAGGTGATCCAGTACATAGCGGATTAACAGCACGAGGTTGAGATCCTGGCTGACCTCACCATGGAGCTTTTCAAGCTCCACCCGAAGCCGGCGACGCCAACCATGGGTGCCATCGGACGCCTGTTCTGGCTTGCTGGCTTTGGTTGCCTTGAGGCGTCCGAGCTTGCGCTTGTTCAGCAGGCCAATGAAGCGGTCATAGTTTTGCCTTTGATTCGGCCTGGAAAGCTTGGCTGCCGCTTGATCCTCCAAGGGCGGTTCCGTGCCGCTGGCGTCCTTTTCCTTTTGGGTGTTGTTGGCCGTGTGGACAGGCCAGTTGTCATCGCGGGCGATGTTGCGAACGGGGGTTTCGGCTGCTGTTTGCGTTCCCGCTTGCAGAAGCAGACGCTCGATCCCGGACAGTTCGATGCAGGCAGCCGCCATGAGGGCGCCTTCCATTCTGGTGGCGGCAACGGATCGTCCACCCCAAGCAATGTCGTGGGAGAGGTGCGAGATGGCCCAGTCTTCCAAAGCTTCTAGGGAAGGTGCTGGGGAGGTGGGTGCGTGGCGTTTTCTTTTTGAGATCAAGGTCGCCGGCACGCCGCTGAACACCATGTGGAAATCAGCGCCATCCACTCGCGCATTGACGCGAATAACGTGTCCACGCGCCTCGGCACGCATGGCCGTGCGAGCGGCATGCGTCGCCGCCTGTGCCCAAGACAACCGCCTGTACATCGAAAACGCCAAGACGGACCAGACGGTCAATTGCCCTTGGTCCCGCACGTAGCCCATGCTGGCCCTGGCCTCGAGCCCCTGTCGTAGCGCGTGCGCGTGCCGAACCGCCAGACCCAAACCGGGTACGAAGGGCGAAGGGTCGGCTGTCACACTCAGGTAGGGACGCCCGGGAATAGGGCCTTGGACGACCCCGCGCTCCCGAGCGCGACGCACAAGACGGTAAAGCAGGATCCTGGCTGTGGCCGCTTCCAGTCCACTGGAAGGATCAAGATCTCCCAGCCGCACCCGATCGCAGATCAGTGCGTGGTGATCGGGCCCGAGCTCGACGGGGCCTTCGATACCGTCGATCTTGTCGAGGCGCTTGTTCTCGACATCGACGCGTAGGAGCGGGCTGAACTCCTGAAAGGCCTCCGCCAACCGAGCCAGGACCGAACTCTCGCATTCTTTCCAGCGATCGCGGAGCTGCAGTCGGAGCCGTTTCAGTGCTTCCTCGTGCTGGCGCTTGTGCGATGAGAATACGGCGTCCCAATCCTTGGGTTGCGGCATGGGAATGCCATCCCATGTCCAGCGTGTCTTCCGCGCCGAGGGTAGGTACCAGCCGTCCTTGACCAGCAGCTCGTCAATGGCCGATTCAAGCTCGCGCCCCAGATCGACCGGTGCGCGCGGCGAGAGATCCGCATGGAGGTGCGCTGCGGACACCACCCAGCCAAGCTGGCCATGCCGTAGTTCCGGATCGACCCGAATCGCCAGTAGGTGTTGGTTCAACCGATGGCGGAAGAAGTTGTCGACGGACTGCAGTTCGGGAGGCATGCCCTCGCGGAGGCGGGTGGCTGTCATAGGAGCGACCGTGCCATCTGGTGCTGGCACGCTAAACAAGGCTTGTTCACCTCGAAGAATCGCGGTGGCCAGCTCGCCTGCGGGTTCGCCTCCATGCTGTGCCGCGATTTCGATCAGGCGATCGAGGTAACGGCGAAAATCCGACAACCACAGACGGCCAGTGGCCGCGATGCGGGTGGCACGCAGCGCATCCACCTGCTTGTCCTGCAGGATGATCAACCCGTACTCAGGGATGACGTCCCACAAGAAAATCCGTCCCAATGCATCTTCGGGACGGTGTCCCGTGATGGCGCAAAGCGCAGCGACCAGGTGATCTCGGTGGGCGATCCATTCCGCCAGCCAGGCACAAGGCTGGTGTGACGCCTGCTTCATCGCCTCCCGGAGGTTCTTGGGCCACACCTTGGCGGCGGAATCGGTCAGGACCAGCCGTGATCCCATGTAGGCGTCCCGTCCAGGGATCACGGTGATGAGCTCACCAAAACGGCGGGACTGGATCCCGGCAATGTAGGTCGCCAGCTCAGTTTCAGGCATGGCCGAGTAGTAGGCAGGGATCGACGACATGCCGAAGGTGTCCGCCATCGCGAGCTGGGCCATTTCGGTGCCCAATACCGCGGCAATTTCAGAGGCCAGCGCAAGACGCGGTGCCAATGCCCCCACGTTGGCCTCAGGGAGTACTTGGGCGATCACGTCCCGCATCCGATAGGGCGGTGCCGGTGATGCGGCGAGCAAAGGTAGGACCGGTTGGCCACTAACGGCTTCCCCATCCGCGAGCGCGAGTAGCGTGGCATGCAACGAGTGGGGCAATGGCCACGCCATCACTTCGGTGCACGGTTGCAACCATTCACCTATGCCTTTCGGGGGGATGACGGCATTGGCGGGGCGTTTGAGGCGCCTGTAGAGCACCGGCTCGTGGGGGTCGATCGCGTATTGGCGCGCGGCGTCCTCTCCACCCCAGATGATGTCGCGCAGGTCGATCTCCCGGACGGCGCCGGCCAGGAGCAGCGTCAGGGCGGCAAAGGGCTCGCGGCCGGCCAGATCCTCACCAGGCCCCTTTTCCGCGCGACGGATTGCCTCATGACATAGCCGCTCATCCACAGGCCTGGGAAGCCGCAGCTCGGGGGGAGCCATCAGATCGCCAGCACTTTCTCGTTCCAAACGGTCGGAAGCGGCACGGCCCGCTCGACTCGTGGTCGTCACTGCCGCCTCAGGTACTGTCGCGGGAACGCCAAGGCACGACAAGGCGGTGCCGCCCTCAAGGTCGCCCGTCTCAATCGAGACAAGCAGCGTCGGATCTTCCAGCTGGGTGGCAAGGGCTTGAGGCTCCAGCGCCCGTCGCACGCGGTCGGGGTCCGCCAGCATCCACCGGGCCAAGGTAGGACGCAGCCAGGAGTCCCACTGCTGAATGAAGTGAGGGGGAAGCGCCTTTCTGATGGCCTCGTCGGTCTCAACGAGCCGGACAAGTTCGGGGATTGAGGAGACGGCGCCCAGCGCGCCTGACAAGGGTGAATTGGGTGTGTCTAGGGCGCCGCGTATGGTCGACAGCAACCGCATAGGGGGACCCCTGTCCGGTTCGCTTGCCTCCAGGAGGGCACAAAGGCCGATGCTGGTCAGTTGTTCCAGGCCTGCAGATCGGCCATGTAGATACCTGAACAACGTCGCGCTGCCCGGGTGATGCCTGTGGATCTGATTCGGAGACTCGACCGGCGCGTTCATCGACGCATGCGCCTTGAGTTCCTGGGCGTGCAGGGCGAGCTTGGCAATCAGGGGCGCGAGGATAGGTCGATCAAGAGGCCTGATGGCCGCCCCGATCTCGAGAAGAGTACGGCTAAGATCGGGCCGCCACGCCTCCGGAATGGTCGCCCGATCTAGTGCGAAGAAGATGTCCTTGTTCGGTATGCTTCCGTCCATGTGCCCGAAGGTAGTGCTAGGGTCACAAGCGCCGCAAGTGGACGTGACAGTCGATTTACAAATTCAATCTAGCTCAGTCACCCTCAATCGCATTTCATCCAGTTTTGCCAGAGTTGTATGTAAAACAACTGAAATTCGATAAATAGGCTTGTTCTAAGGGATTTTTTCTAGATCTAAGTGCCAGGATGGCGCGCTAGGTTTACCGGCTTAGGTAGATTGGTGGCTTTTGGCGTATTTCAGCTGTCACGGGCTCATAATCCGGTGGTTCGATTCCACCCATAGCCACCAACCACGCGTCGCAGCCAACCCCGCGGACTTGCGGGGTTTTTTGTGCCTGCGGCCACCAGATGCAGGCTGCTGCGCCTCCTGCGAGGGTCGTCCTCCAGCCCCGTGACGCATTCTGCGACGCGGCCCCGACCGGATGCGGGTAGTGGTGGCGACAGGGCGGGATCAGTCGTGGCGCGCCTGCGCTGCCGGTTCGCGGCGCAGCGCGTCCGCGTCTGCCGGCTGGGCATGCAGCACGCAGCTGCGGTCGCGGCCCTGCTGCTTGGCCGCGTACAGCGCACGGTCGGCGCGCGAGAACACGGTGTCGAAGCTGGGATCCGACGGTTCGACGCAGGCGATGCCGAAGCTGGCGGTGATCGCGAGCGCGGGATGCTCCGGGCAGGGCCGGCAGCTGGCGGTCATCAGCCGGATGCGTTCGGCAATCGCGCGGGCGGCATCGGCGTCGGTGTCGGGCAGCAGGATGCAGAACTCCTCGCCGCCGGTGCGCGCGCACAGGTCCTCCTCGCGCAGGGCCTGCTGGCAGCAGCTGGCGAAGTCCCGCAGCACGTGGTCGCCGACGGCGTGGCCATAGCCGTCGTTGACCCGCTTGAAGTGGTCGATGTCGATGGCGACCAGGCTCAGCGGCGTGCCGTGGCGGCGGCTGCGCGCGAACTCGCTTTCCGCGCGCTCCTGGAAGCTGCGCCGGTTGGCCAGCCCGGTCAGGCTGTCGGTGCGCACCTGGCGCTGCAGCTCCTCCTTCAGCGCGTGCAGTTCGGTGATGTCGGTGACCAGGCCGATCAGCGCGGGACTGCCGTTGAAGTCCGGCCACGGCACCACCACGCTCCAGTAGTGGCGCAGGCGCCCCGCGGAGTCGACGAGGGATTCCTCGCCGGCGTAGCGCTCGCCGGTGGCCAGCATGTGCAGGTCTTTTTCCCAGAACGCATCGGCGGCCTCGCGCGGCATCAGCTCGCTGTCCAGCCTGCCGATGATCTGGTCCACCGGCCGGCCGAACACATCGGCCAGGTGCCGGTTGGCATAGCGGAAGCGGCGGTCGGCGCCTTTCACGTAGACCAGCCCGTCGATGTTGTCGAGCACCGTGTCCAGCAGTTCCTTCTGCCGGCGTACGCGGTCTTCCAGCCGTTTCTTTTCGGTGATGTCGTGGGAGATCCCGATCATCCCGACGATGGCGCCGGCGGCGTCGCGCAGCGGTTTCTTGATCGACCAGTAGCTGCGGGTCTCGCCGGTGGCGTGGATGTGGTTGGTTTCCTCGCGGGCGATGGTTTCGCCCAGCTCCAGCACGCGCCGGTCGGTCTGGCGCAGGGAACTGCCGGCTTCGCCGATGTCGACGAAATCGGTGAACGAGCGGCCCAGCACCGCCTCCAGCGGATGCCCGCCGAGCAGGTCCAGCACCAGCTGGTTGGCGTAGGTGTAGCGTCCTTGCAGATCGGTGGTGTAGACGAACGCGCCCACCTCGTCCAGCAGCTGCCGGTATGGATCCGCGGCGACGGGCGCATCGTTGGCTGGAATCTGGCTGGCCATCTGCGGGATGCCCTGGCTGGAGTGTGTGTCGTCCCGCACTCGAGGCCGCGTCCGGGTGGGCGCGGGTCCTAGCCCAGCCTACTCCGCTGGGTGGAGAGGGCGTCAAGCCGGCCGGTCCAGTCGGCCAGCCGCGCCTGCTCCTGTTCGACCACCGCGGCCGGCACACCGGCGCCGAACCTGGCCAGTTTGGCCTCGCTCTTGTCTTTCTCCGCGGCCACCTTGGCGATTTCCTTATCGAGGCGCGCGCGCTCGGCATCGAGGTCCACCAGCCCCTCCAGCGGCACGAACAGCTGCAGCTCGCCAACCACGGCCGGCGCGGCAGCCGGCGGCTCGCCGGCGATCAATTCGATCCGCTCCAGCCTGCACAGGAAGCGCAGCGAGGCGTCGAAGCGCTGCAGGCGGGACGCATCCTCGGTGGTGCCGCCGCGCGCCAGCAGGGTGAGCTGCTTGGCCGGCGACACGCCCAGTTCGCTGCGGATGCGGCGCACCGCGCTGGCCATCGCCTTCAGCCATTCGATGTCGGCGTCGGCCTGCGCGAAGGCGCCGGTGTCGAGGTCGCCTGCCTGCGGGTACGGCTGCAGCATGAGACTGCCGGACTTGCCGAGCTTCGGCGCCACCGCCTGCCACAGTTCCTCGGTGACGAACGGGATCAGCGGGTGCAGCAGGCGCAGCAGTGCGTCCAGCACATGCAGCAGGGTGTGGCGGGTGCTGTCCGCGGTGGCGGCGTCATCGGTCGCTTCCGGCATCCTGCCTTCAGCGACACTCGCACTTCCCTGTGCAGCGCCATTGAGTGCAGGCTTCGCCAACTCGACGAACCAGTCGCAGACCTGGTTCCAGGTGAACTCGTACAGGCACTGCGCCAGCAGGTCGAAGCGGTAGCTGGCGAAGTGTTCGGCGGCTTCCGCGCTGACCCGGTCCAGCTGCGACAGGATCCAGCGTTCGGCGTCGGTCCGCGGCTGCGGCCTGCCGCTGAAGCTCGCATCGCCGACGTTCATCAGCGCGAAGCGCGTTGCGTTCCACAGCTTGTTGCAGAAGTTCCTGTAGCCCTCGGCGCGGGCCAGGTCGAACTTGATGTCGCGCCCGGGGCCGGCCAGCGCGGCCATGGTGAAGCGCAGCGCGTCGGCGCCGTGCGGGTTGATGCCGTTCGGGAACTCCTTGCGGGTGTCCTTCTCGATCTTCTCCGCCATCTTCGGCTGCATCAGCCCGAAGGTGCGCTTGGCGACCAGGTCGTCGGCGCTGATGCCGTCGATGATGTCGATGGGATCAAGCACGTTGCCCTTCGACTTCGACATCTTCTGGCCGTTCTTGTCGCGCACCAGGCCGGTGATGTAGACGTCGTGGAACGGCACCTGGCCGGTGAAGTGGTCGGTCATCATCACCATCCGGGCGACCCAGAAGAAGATGATGTCGAAGCCGGTGACCAGCACGTTCGACGGCATGTGCCGGTCAAAGCCGCGCTCGGCCATTGCCGCCGGGTCCGGCCAGCCCTGCGTGCTGAACGGGAACATTGCCGAGGAAAACCAGGTTTCCAGCACGTCCGGGTCCTGCCGCAGCGGCGCATCGCCCAGGCCGTGCGCCGCGCGCACTTCGGCCTCGCTGCGGCCAACAAAGACCTTGCCGGCCGCGTCGAACCACGCCGGGATGCGGTGGCCCCACCACAGCTGGCGGCTGATGCACCAGTCCTGCAGGTTCTCCATCCAGTGGCGGTAGGTGTTGATCCAGTTCGGCGGCACGAACTTCACCGCGCCGCTCTCCGCGAGTTCCAGCCCGCGCTTGCCCAACGTGTCCATCCGCACGAACCACTGGTCGGTCAGATAGGGCTCGATCACCTGGCCGCTGCGGTCGCCGCGCGGCACCTGCAGCTTGTGCGGCTTGACCTCGACCAGCAGGCCGGCGGCCTCGAGGTCGGCGACGATGGCCTTGCGCGCGTCGAAGCGGTCCAGTCCGCGGTACTTGTCGGCGATGTCGTCGCGGTCGGACACCACCTTGGCGTCGTCGGTGAAGATGTTGATCAGCGGCAGCTGATGCCGCTGTCCCACCGCGTAGTCGTTGAAGTCATGCGCCGGCGTGACCTTGACCACGCCAGTGCCGAAGGCGCGGTCGACGTAGTCGTCGGTGATCACCGGGATGCGGCGGCCGGTCAGCGGCAGCTGCACGGACTTGCCGTGCAGCGCCAGGTAGCGCGGGTCTTCCGGGTGCACCATCGCGGCGGTGTCGCCGAGCATGGTTTCCGGACGGGTGGTGGCCACCACCACGTAGTCGCGGGTCTCGCGCAGGAGCTCGTTGCCGTCGGCATCGACTTCCACGTGCTCGTAGCTGGCGCCGTCGGCCAGCGGGTAGCGGATCGACCACAGGTGGCCGTTCTCCTCCTCGCTCACCACCTCCAGGTCGGAGATCGCGGTCTTCAGCACCGGGTCCCAGTTGACCAGCCGCTGGCCGCGGTAGATCAGGCCCTGCTCGTGCAGGCGCACGAAGGCTTCGGTGACCGCCTGCGACGGCATCGGGTCCATGGTGAACACGCTGCGCGACCAGTCGCCGGACGCACCGAGGCGGCGCATCTGCCGCTCGATGGTGTCGCCGGAGTGCTGCTTCCACTCCCAAACTTTTTCGATGAACCGCTCGCGGCCGAGCGAGTCGCGGGTCTCGCCCTTGCCCTCGATGGCGAGGTTGCGGCTGACCACCATCTCGGTGGCGATGCCGGCGTGGTCGGTGCCCATCTGCCACAGGGTGCGGAAGCCGCGCATGCGGTGGTAGCGCACCAGCGCGTCCATCAGCGTGTGCTGGAATGCATGGCCCATGTGCAGGGTGCCGGTGACGTTCGGCGGCGGCAGCAGGATGGTGTAGGCCGGGCCGTCGCCGGTCGGCGCGAACGCGCCGCTGCCTTCCCACTGCTGGTACAGGCGGGTTTCGAAGGATTGGGGGTCGAAGCCGGAGGCGAGGGTGGTCATGGATTTGCTCGTCGTGTCCGCGAGGGCGGACATCCAGTGTCTTTAAGATGCGGCGTTGGCTCGCCATTCCCGCGAAGGCGGTAATCCAGCTCCTGGAAAGAGCGAAAACTGGATTCCCGCCTTCGCGGGAATGACGGTGCGGGTCACATATCGTATTTCTTCACGGCGAAGCCCTGCGCCTGGTAGTGCTTCCAGCGCTCGCGCAGCGGGCCGCGGGCGGCCGGGTCGGCAGGCACCACTTCCAGCACGCGCTCGAAGCCGCCGGCCGGCGCGGCGTCGCGCAGGTTGATCAGCAGCGGGCGTGAGGGCACGTCCGCGTCCGGCGTGGCGATCAGGATCGGGGCTTCGTCCTCGTCCTCGTCCATGCCGGCGATCTGGTGCGGCAGGTACTCGTCGGGGTCGAACGACCACAGCAGGTCGTCCAGCGCTTCCGCCTGCGCCATGTCGCGGGCCAGCACCAGCGTCGGCAGGTCGGCGGCGAAGGCGCGCTTGGCCAGCTCGCAGACCAGCAGCAGCGGCTGTTCGCGGAAGCGCGGCTTGTCGATCAGGTAGAAGTCGGCGCGGGGCATGGCGGCTTTCCGTAGGAGCGCACGGGGGAAGGGGGGCAGGGGAAAAGGGGTTGGAGTGAATTTCGCGCCGGATTGGAATCAAATGGGCATCGTCGCGAAACTGCAATCCGACCCCTTTCCCTGCGCGAGGCATCGCGCCCCTGCGGTGCGCTCCTACAGGGGCATCATCCGGCGCGGTCCAGCAGCCACTGCGACAGCATGCCGACCGGCCGGCCGGTGGCCATGCCCATCTTGCCGTCGTCGGAGGCGCTGCCTGCGATGTCCAGGTGCACCCAGCGCTGGCCGTCGGTGAAGCGCGACAGGAAGCAGCCGGCGGTGATGGCGCCGGCCCAGCGGCCGCCGATGTTGTAGATGTCGGCGAACGCCGAATCCAGCATCGGTTGGTACTCGTCCCACAGCGGCAGCTGCCAGCCGCGGTCGAACACGGTTTCGCCGGCGTCAAGAATCTCGCGGGCGAGGTCGTGGCTGGATTTGGTCATCACGCCGGTGGCGTATTTGCCCAGCGCCACCATGCAGGCGCCGGTCAGCGTGGCCACGTCGACCAGCGCGGCCGGCTGGAAGCGCTGCGCATAGGTCAGCGCGTCGCACAGGATCAGGCGGCCTTCGGCGTCGGTGTTGCCCACTTCGATGGTCTTGCCGGACATGCTGGTGATGACGTCGGACGGCCGGTAGCTGTTGCCGTCGATGGCGTTTTCCACCGCCGCGGCGATGCACACCAGGTTCACCGGCAGGCGCATGCCGACTGCGGCCACGAACGTGCCCAGCACCGTGCCGGCGCCGCACATGTCGTACTTCATCTCCTCGATGCCGCCCTGCGTCTTCAGGTTGACGCCGCCGGTGTCGAAGGTGATGCCCTTGCCGACCAGCACGTAGGGCTTGGCGTCGCCGCCGTTGGAATACTTCAGCACCACCAGCCGCGGGCGCTGCGCGCTGCCGCGCGCCACCGCCAGCAGCGAGCCCATGCCCAGCGCTTCCATCGCCGCGTCGTCCAGCACCTCGCACTCGACGCCTTCGCTGCGCGCCGCCAGCTCCTGCGCCTGTTGCGCGATGTAGGCCGGGTTGCAGATGTTGGGCGGCAGGTTGCCCAGTTCGCGGGTGAAGCGCACGCCGGCGGCGATGGCGACGCCCTGCGCCAGCGCGGCGGTGTCGGTGCCGGCGACGTGCAGGTGCTGCAGCCCCTTGTCCTCGCGCTTCTTGTTCTTCTCGCCCAGGGTGGCGAGGTAGCGGTAGCAGGCGTGGTCGGTGGCGATCACCGCCTGGCGGACGTTCCAGGCGGCATCGCGGTCCTTCACCGCCACTTCGGTCAGGGTGAACAGCGCCGTGGCCACCGGGCCGGTCTTCAGCGCGCGGGCGGCATCGCCCACCGCCTTGAGGTACTGCGGCACGCCGAACTTGCCGGCCTCGCCCAGCCCGACCACCAGCACGCGCGGCGCGGCCACGCCCGCCAGGTCGTGCAGCAGGGCGCTCTTGCCGGTCTTGCCCGACACGTCGCCGCGTTCCAGCAGGGCGCGGATGCGGCCGCTGCTGGCGGCATCCAGCGCCTGCGCGGCGGGCGTCAGGCTGCCGTCGGCGAAGGCGCCGACCACGATGCAGTCGACGGTGGCGGAGGCGGGTGCGGTCTGGTTCAGGCTGAATTCGAGAGTCATCGAACAAGGTATCCGGGCTGTATCACGAAAAAGAAGGCGGCCTGCCGGTTGTGGCCGGCGGGCAGGCGGGCTGGGTCGCTTACAATGCGCGGCCGCGCCGGGCGCGGGCGAGTCGCCGCGCGTGGCGGACCCCAATTCTAAAGCATGTTCTGGAGCAGGCCGGCCTGATGCCGAAGCTGGATCGCTACCTCAGCGCCGAATTCGCCCGTGCCGTGCTCGCCGCGCTGGTCGTACTGGGCATGGTCAGCCTGGGCGGGGTGTTTGCCGACCTGATCGGCGAAATGGCCGCCGGCAAGGTGCCGCCGCCGCTGCTGCTGTCGCAGCTGGGCCTGCGCCTGCTCGGCTACCTGCCGCTGATCCTCCCGCTGGCGCTGCTGCTGGGGCTGCTGCTGGCGGTGGGCCGGCTCTACCGCGATTCGGAAATGCAGGTGCTGACCGCCGCCGGCGTGGGGCCGGCCCGGTTGCTGCGGCCGCTGCTGCTGGTGGCGCTGCCGGTGCTGCTGGCGATCGCCGCCTGTTCGCTGTGGCTGGGGCCGTGGGCGAACCGGCTGGCGCGCGGCATGGTGATCGAAGCCAACAAGAACCTGCTGGTGGCCGGGCTGGAGCCGGGCCGCTTCACCCCGATGGCCAGCGGCGGGGTGGCCTACGCCGGCGAGATGTCGAGCGACGGTACCAAGCTGGCGCGGGTGTTCATCTTCCGCGAGCGCGGCGACCGCATGGACGTGGCGACCGCCCGCAGCGGCGAGCTGTACCGCGACCAGGGTGCGCGGGTGCTGGCGCTGCTGGACGGGTTCCGGGTGGAAGGTCCGCTCGCTGGCCAGGACCTCGACTACCGGCTGATGCACTACGCCCGCAACGAGATGCAGCTGCCGGCGCCGGACGACCAGCGCCGCATGGACGATCCCGCCTTCAAGACCCTGGGCGAGCTGCTGGCGGACCCCGCTGCGCCGGCGCGGGCCGAGCTGCACTGGCGGATCGCGCCGCCGCTGCTGGCGCTGGCGTTCGCGCTGATGGCGCTGCCGCTGGCGCGCAGCTCGCCGCGGCAGTCGCGCCACGGTGCGCTGCTGCTGGCCTTCCTGGCCTATCTGGTGGGAGTGTTCCTGATGATCCTGGGCACCGAATGGCTGGCCACAGGCCGGCTGCCGGTGGCCGCCGGGCTGTGGTGGCTGCTGCTGCCGATGCTGGCGCTGGGCGCGTGGCTGTATGCGCGCGACGGCCGCGTGGCGCGGCCCTGGAGGCGGCGATGAAACACTGGCCGCGGCTGCACGACAGCTATATCGCGCGGGCGGTGATCGGCAGCGTCTTGCTGGCCTGGGGCGTACTGCTCGGGCTGGACGTGGTGCTGGCGTTCGCCGACGGCGTCGGCGACATCGGCAAGGGCGCCTTCACCGCCAACCACGCGATCGCGGTCACCGGGCTGAGTATCCCGTGGCGCGCCTACAATCTGTTCCCGACCGCGGCGGTGATCGGTGCGCTGCTCGGCCTGGGCCAGCTGGCGGCCTCGTCCGAGTTGACGGCGCTGCGCGCGCTGGGCCTGTCGCGGCGGCGCCTGAGCGTGTCGGTGGCGGCCTCGCTGGCGCTGCTGACCCTGCTGATGGTGGTGAACGGCGAGACCCTGGCGCCGTGGGGCGAGGAGCGCGCGCAGGCGCTGAAATCGGTGCGCAACACCGATCTGGTGGTGTCCAAGTACAGCGGTCTGTGGGCGCGCGAAGGCGACATGTTCCTCAATGCGCGCAGCGGCGAGCAGAAGCAGCGCGGCGGCGACAGCTGGCTGGAGCTGCGCGGCGTGCGCCTGTTCCAGTTCGATGGCGACGGCCGCCTGCAGTCGATCGCCAACGTCGATGTGGCCGAGCATCGCCCCGGCGGCTGGCAGCTGCGCGGCGTCGAACGCACCACCTTCCACGCCAAGTCGGTGAGCCGCAACCGCACCGCGCAGGAGCACTGGAAGTCGCAGCTCGACGAGACCGCGTTGGCCTCCAGCGTGACCAAGCCGCGCAACATGGGTAGCCGCGAGCTGGCGCAGAGCATCGAATACCGCCAGCGCAACGGGCTGGAGTCGGGAAAGTTCGAAGAGGTCTACTGGGGCCGCTGGTTCTATCCGCTCAATGTGCTGGCGCTGTGCCTGGCGGCGATTCCGTTCGCATTCGGCTCGCTGCGCAGCGGCGGCTACGGCAAGCGGGTGTTCATCGGCATCGTGTTCGCGCTCGGTTTCTGGGTGCTGCAGCTGATCTTCGGCGAGCTGGCCGGCATCTTCCGCTTCGACTACCGCATCGCCTATGCGATGCCGCCGGTGCTGATGCTGGTGGTGTCCTGGCTGCTGTTCCGCCGTCGCAGCAGTTAGCCGGCCGGCAGCCCATCACCCAAACGGGCGCCCACGCACATCGCCGCAGGCGCTGCGCCTGCATCCCGGCGTCTGCAGGACTGCCTGGCGCGGCAGGGCCTGCGCCGTCCCGTCATCGCGGGGGCTGCTTGCGCAGGCGCGCCAGTCGCGTTCCGCTGAACCTGTCGTGCCAGGTGAGCCGGTCGCGGTCGATCCAGGCCCACCAGAAGCCCAGGCCCGCTGCCAGCAGGGATAGCGTGGCCATCGCATAACGCTGCCAGAGTGCGGCCCCGGTCGGTGGGCCGCCGCCGGCCGCGACCACCTGCAGGCGCCAGGGCCGCATGCCCAGGGTCTGGCCGCCGCGCCGCCAGCTCGTCGTGGCGTAGACGCCGGTGGCCAGCCAGCAGCACAGCCACAGCAGCCACTGCAGGGCGCTGAACGGCGCGATGTTCTCCCGGGCAGGGTGTTGGCCGAGGTAGGTGTAGCCGACGGTGAAGGCGGTGGACAGCAGCATCCACAGCGCCAGCATCGGGAAAAGGTCGTACAGCAGCGCCAGCAGGCGCCACCCGATCAGGGCGGGGGGGCGTTGGGTGGAAGGTTCGCGCTCTGGCATCCCGACAGGATACAGCCGGGGTGGAGCGTGCCTGCGGTCTAGGGGGTGCCGGAAGTGCGGCGGGGCTCTACCCTTGCGCCCATGCCCAGCGCCGCCGACCGCCGCCAGTTGACCCGCAGCCTGCCGCCGCTGGCGGACGAGGACGCGGCCGGCATCGAGCGTTTCCTCGATGCGGCCTGGGCCGAGCACGGGCTGTCCCGCGCCACCCTGTCGGCCTATCGCGCCGACCTGCAGGGGCTGGCGCGCTGGCTGCGCGCGGCGGGGCGGCCGCCGCTGGCGCAGGCGCGGCGCGTGGACCTGTTCGGCTACCTGGCGATGCGCGCCGAGGCCGGCTACACGCCGCGCAGCACCGCGCGGCTGCTGTCCTGCCTGCGCGCCTACTTCGCACACGCCCTGCGCAACGGCGCGCGCAGGGACGATCCCTGCGCGCTGCTGCAGCCGCCCACCCTGCCAAGGCTGCTGCCCAAGGCGCTGTCCGAAGCGCAGGTGGCGGCGCTGCTGGACGCGCCCGACGTGACATCGCCGATGGGCCTGCGCGACCGCGCGATGCTGGAGCTGATGTACGCCGCCGGGCTGCGGGTGAGCGAGCTGGTCGGCCTGCCGGCCACCGCGCTCAACCTGCGTCAGGGAGTGCTGCGGGTAACCGGCAAGGGTGGCCGCGAACGGCTGGTGCCGCTGGGCGAGGAATCGCGCCACTGGCTGGAGCGCTACCTGCGCGACGCGCGCCCCCCGCTGCTGGCCGGCGTGCGCCAGCCCGCGGCGGTGCAGGCGCTGTTCATCGGTGCGGATGGCGAGGCGCCCACCCGCCAGGCGTTCTGGGCGCTGGTGAAGCGCTGTGCGGCCGTGGCCGGCATCGATCCTTCGAAGATCAGCCCGCACGGGTTGCGCCACAGCTTCGCCACCCACCTGCTCAACCACGGCGCCGACCTGCGTGCGCTGCAGATGCTGCTGGGCCACAGCTCGCTGACCACCACCCAGATCTACACCCTGGTGGCCCGCGACCGGCTGCGCAACCTGCACGCAAAACACCATCCCCGGGCCTGAGCGCATCCGCACTGCCGGCTCCGGCCGGTACGGCATGCGAGAATGGGCCACCAAAGGCGGCTGCCCCGGGTCGGACGCAGCGCCCCTATCGGAGTTCCAATGAAGCGTTTCGTCTTTGCCGCCCTGTTCTGCCTCAGCCTGTCCGCCTGCGCGCAGTCCACCGATCCCGCCGCGCCCGTCGCCGCCAAGCCGGTGGCGACCGTGAAGGAGCCCAGCTTCGCCGCCGGCACCCCGGAGGCCCGGGTGCGCGAGGCGCTGCGTGCGCTGAACCCGCGCATCCAGGTCGAGTCGATCGACAAGGCGGCGATTCCCGGCTTCCGCGAAGTCATCGCCGGCGGCCAGGTGATCTGGGTCAGCGACGACGGCAGGTATCTGTTCCAGGGCGACCTGCTGGACATCGCGCAGCGCAAGGACCTGGGCGACGAGGCGATGGCCAAGGTGCGCCGCCAGGTGCTGGCCACGCTGCCCGAAGCGGATCGCATCGTGTTCGCGCCGAGTGGCCAGGCAAAGCACACCGTGGTGGTGCTGACCGACGTGGAATGCGGCTATTGCCGCAAGTTCCACACCGACATCGCCGAATACACCAAGCGCGGCATCCGGGTGGAATACCTGGCGTTCCCGCGTGCCGGCATCGGCAGCCCCGACTACCGCAAGATGGTGGCGGTGTGGTGCGCCCCCGACCGTCGCAAGGCGCTGACCGACGCCAAGAGCGACCGCGCGGTGCCGCAGGCCGCCTGCCCGCGCTCGCCAGTGGACATGCAGTACAACGCCGGCCTGCGGATGGGCCTGGAAGGCACGCCGATGATCCTGACCCTGGACGGCCACCAGCTCGGCGGCTACCTGCCACCGGATGCGCTGCTGGAGCGGCTGGACGCGCTGGCGAAGGACAAGAAGGCTGGCTGAGCCCGGCCCCGGCCGGGCCCGTGCGGCTCGGCTACAATAGCGGGCCGTCCCCAACACGTGTCGGACATGATCGTCCTCGAGGGCGCGCCCGCCCTGTCGCCATTCCGCCGCGACCGCCTGCAAGCCCGTCTCCAGACCCTCGTGCCCGGCCTGCGCATCGCCGGCGCCTGTCACGGCTACTGGATCGATCCCGAGCCCGGCGCCACGCCGGACGCCACCGCGCTGCGCCGCATCCTGCAGGCTGGCGAGGGCTTCGCCGCCGCCGAGCCCGGCGCGGTCAGCCGCTACGTGGTGCCGCGGCTGGGCACGCTGTCGCCCTGGGCCAGCAAGGCCACCGAGCTGCTGCGCGGCGCCGGCCTGCCGGTGAAGCGCGTCGAGCGCGGCCTGCGCATCGACCTGCTGGGTTGGCCGGCCGATGCCGCCACGGCCGCGGCGCTGGCCAAGCTGCTGCACGACCCGATGACCCAGTCGCTGCTGGCCGCACGCGACGCCGCGGCGGCGCTGTTCGACTCGCAGCCCGCCGGCGGCGTCGAGGTCATTCCGCTGGCGCAGCTGGAGGCCGCCAACGCGCGCCTGGGCCTGGCGCTGGCCGACGATGAGATCGAGTACCTGCGCGCCCGCTACGGCGAGCTGGGGCGCGACCCGCACGACGTCGAGCTGATGATGTTCGCGCAGGCGAACTCCGAGCACTGCCGGCACAAGATCTTCAACGCCAGCTGGACCATCGACGGGCAGCCGCAGCCGCTCTCGCTGTTCAAGATGATCAAGAACACGCAGGCGCGCACGCCGGAGCACGTGCTGTCGGCCTACAGCGACAACGCGGCGGTGGTGGAAGGCTATGCGGCATCGCGCTGGCGCCCGGATCCGGCGACGCAGCAGTACCGCAGCGAGCCGGCCGTGGACTCGGCGTTCTGCATCAAGGTCGAAACCCACAACCACCCGACCGCGATCGCGCCGTTCCCCGGCGCCTCCACCGGCGCCGGCGGCGAGATCCGCGACGAGGGCGCCACCGGCCGCGGCGGCCGCCCGAAGGCGGGCCTGGCCGGGTTCTCGGTGTCGCACCTGCGCATCCCGACGCTGCCGCAGCCGTGGGAGGGCGAACGCCCGCTCAACCCGCGCATGGCCTCGGCCTTCGAGATCATGCTGGACGGCCCGCTGGGCGCGGCGGCGTTCAACAACGAGTTCGGCCGGCCCAACCTGACCGGCTATTTCCGCAGCTTCGAGCTGCACGAGGCCGACGGGCTCACCCGCGCCTACGACAAGCCGATCATGCTGGCCGGTGGCCTCGGCGCGATGGATCGCGGCCAGGTGGAGAAGCTGCGGCTGTCGCCGGGCGACGCGGTGATCGTGCTGGGCGGGCCGGCGATGCTGATCGGCCTCGGCGGCGGCGCCGCCAGCTCGGTGGCCTCCGGCGAATCCGCCGAAGACCTCGACTTCGCCTCGGTGCAGCGCGACAACCCGGAAATGGAGCGGCGCGCGCAGGAGGTCATCGACCGCTGCGTGGCGCTGGGCGCGGACAACCCGATCCTGTGCATCCACGACGTCGGCGCGGGCGGCCTGTCCAACGCCATTCCCGAGCTGCTGCACGACTCCGGCGTGGGCGGCGTCATCGACCTCGGCAAGGTGCCGAAGGACGACCCCTCGCTGTCGCCGATGCAGCTGTGGTGCAACGAATCGCAGGAGCGCTACGTGCTGGGCGTGGCGCAGTCGCGCGTGGCCGAGTTCGCGGCGCTGTGCGCGCGCGAGCGCTGCCCGTTCGCGGTGGTCGGCACCGCCACCGCCGAGGAACACCTGCGGGTGGGCTACGACGGCCAGCCGCCGGCCATCGACCTGCCGATGGACGTGCTGTTCGGCAAGCCGCCGAAGATGCACCGCGACACCGGGCACCCGGCGCCGCCGCGCTGGCCGCAGGCGGAAACCGACGCGCTGGACCTGCGCGAGGCCGGCCTGCGCGTGCTGGCGCACCCGGCGGTGGCCGCCAAGTCCTTCCTCATCACGATCGGCGACCGCACCGTCGGCGGCCTGACCGCGCGCGACCAGATGGTCGGCCCGTGGCAGATGCCGGTGGCCGACTGCGCGATCACGCTGTCGGGCTTCGACGGGTTTACCGGCGAGGCGATGAGCGTGGGCGAACGCACGCCGCTGGCCCTGCTGGACGCCGCCGCCTCCGCGCGGATGGCAGTGGGCGAGGCGATCACCAACCTGATCGCCGCGCCGGTGGAATCGCTCAACCGGATCAAGCTGTCCGCCAACTGGATGGCCGCCGCCGGCCACCCCGGCGAGGACGCGCGCCTGTTCGACGCGGTCAAGGCGGTGGGCATGGAGCTGTGCCCGGAGCTGGAACTCGGCATCCCGGTCGGCAAGGATTCGCTGTCGATGCAGGCGCAGTGGTCGAGCGACGGCGCCGCGCAGAAGTCGGTTTCGCCGGTGTCGCTGGTGGTCTCGGCGTTCGCGCCGGTGCTCGACGTGCGCGCCCAGCTCACACCGCTGCTGCGCCGCGACGTCGAGTCCGAGCTGTGGCTGATCGGCCTGGGCGGCGGCCGCCAGCGCATGGGCGGTTCGGTGCTGGCGCAGTGCCACCCGGACGCCAATGGCGGTGCCGCGCTGCCGGCGTTCGGCGGCGAAGCGCCGGACCTGGACGACCCGCAGCGCCTGCGCGCGCTGTTCGAACTGGTCCGCGACGCGCGCGAGGACGGCCTGCTGCTGGCCTACCACGACCGCTCCGACGGCGGTGTGTTCGCCGCGCTGTGCGAGATGGCGTTCACCTCGCACCTGGGCCTCGACATCCGCCTCGACGGCTGGGGCGACGGCCGCACCGGCGACCCGCTGCGGGTGCTGTTCAACGAGGAGCTGGGCGCGGTGGTGCAGGTGCCGGTGGAAGAGCGCGCCGCGTTCGCCGACCTGGTGGCCCGCCACGGCCTGATCGAATGCGCGCAGCGCATCGCGGTGCCCACCACCGCGCCGGTGGTGCGTATCGCCGACGGCGACGAAGAGCTGGCGAAGTGGCGCTGGGACGAGCTGTTCGACGCCTGGTGGTCGGTCACCCACGCGATGCAGCGGCTGCGCGACAACCCCGACGGTGCCGACAGCGAGCGCGAATCGGTGCGTCGCTTCGATGCTCCCGGCTTGCAGCCGCAGCTGACGTTCGATGCATCCGAGGACGTGGCGGCGCCGTTCGTGTCCACCGGCGCGCGGCCGAAGGTGGCGATCCTGCGCGAGCAGGGCGTCAACAGCCAGATCGAGATGGCCTGGGGCTTCGACCGCGCGGGCTTCGATGCGTTCGACGTGCACATGAGCGACCTGATCGCCGGCCGCTTCGACCTCAAGGACTTCCACGGCCTGGCCGCCTGCGGCGGCTTCAGCTACGGCGACGTGCTGGGCGCGGGCCGCGGCTGGGCGACGTCGATCCTGGAGCGCGCCGCGCTGCGCGAGATGTTCGCCGCGTTCTTCGCCCGCGAAAACAGTTTCTCGCTGGGGATCTGCAACGGCTGCCAGATGATGGCGCAGCTGCGCGACATCATCCCCGGCGCGGAGCACTGGCCGACCTTCCAGCGCAACGCCAGCGAGCAGTACGAAGCGCGGCTGGCGCTGCTGGAAGTGGGCGAGTCGCCGTCGATCTTCCTGCGCGGCATGGCCGGCTCGCGCATCCCGGTGGCGGTGGCGCACGGCGAAGGCCGCGCGGTGTTCGCCGACGCGATCGACCAGGCGGCGGTGGACGTGGCCGCGCGCTACGTCGAGGGCGGCCGCATCGCCGACCGCTACCCGGCCAACCCCAACGGCTCGCCCGACGGCATCGCCGGCGTGGCCAGCCGCGACGGCCGCGCCACCCTGCTGATGCCGCACCCCGAGCGCACCCTGCGCAGCGCCAACTTCAGCTGGGCGCCCGCCGACTGGCCGGAGGATTCCCCGTGGCAGCGGATGTTCCGCAACGCGCGGGTGTGGATGGGGTGAGCTACATTTGCAGTCTTTTCGGGGCGTGGACAAGGATGCAGTCGTGCGGGACGATGTGGTCGATGCAGGCGTGATCCCCGAACGGCGAGTGGAGCCGGCTTGCAAGTCCGGGCCGTGAACCGGGCCGGCAGCCCCCTGCCAATCGTGCTGGTGCCGGTGGGCACCGACGAGGACGCGCTCGACGCCTGCCTGGCTGCGCTCGATGCCGGCACTCCCGCCGGCACGCGGGTCTGGCTGGCGGACAACGCGCAGGCCGGGCCGCGCGGCATGGCCATCATCGAAGGCTGGCTGGCGCGTACCCGCCTGCAGGCGGCGCACACGCGCCGCGCCGCGCCGCTGGGCGAAGCCGCGCATATGGACGAGGCGTTGCGCGCCTGCGCCGACGCCGACGTGGCCGTGCTGGCCAGCGACGCGGCGCCGGCGCCGGGTTGGCTGGCGCGGCTGGCGGAATGCCTGGCGCGCGATCCGGCGATCGCCAGCGCCACGCCGTGGAGCAATGCCGGCGAGGCCGCAGCCTGGCCGCGGATCGGCGAGATCGCCGCGCTGGAGCACCCGCCGTCGCTGTTGGCCCAGGCCTGTGCGCAGCTGCCGCCGGAGCATCCGGAACTGCCGGCGGCGGTGGGCCATGCGGTGCTCCTGCGCGGTCGCGCCCGCGTGCAGGCCGGCGGGCTGGATGCCGCCAGCTATCGCTCCTGGTACGCCGCGCTGATCGACCTGAGCCTGCGCATGGCCGGGCTGGGCGGGCGCAACGTGCTGTGCGAAACCGCCTTCGTGGTGCGCGCTGCCGAAGGTGCGCCGCGCGAGGGCGACATGGACGCCCTGTGCGCGCGCTGGCCGGCCTGGCACGCGCGCATCGCCCACTGCCTGATGGACGACCCGCAGCGCGCGTTGCGGACCCGGCTGGGCGAGGAGCTGGCGCAGCTGGCGCGCCTGCCGCCGCAGGCCGATTTGTTCGCGGGCGCCACGTGAGCGACGGCGGCATCGCCGTGGTGGTGGTCGCCTACAACAGCGAGGAGACCCTGGACGAATGCCTGGCGCGGCTGCGCGCGGCGCAGGGCGTGGAGGAGATCCGCGTGGTCGACAACGCCTCGCGCGATGCCGGCATCGACATCGTGCAGCGCCACGCGCTGGCCGATGCGCGGCTGCGCTTCATCGCCAATCCCGACAACCCCGGCTTCGCGGTGGCCTGCAACCAGGGCGCGGCGGCCAGCACCGCGCCGTGGCTGGCATTCGTGAACCCGGATTGCTTCATCGAAGTGGACACGCTGGCGCGGCTGCGAGAGGCCGCCGCCAGCCAGGGCGACGCGCTGGTGGGCGGCGTGATGCGCGGCGAGGACGGCGCGCTGGACGCCGCCGCGCGCCGGCGCGACCCGGACTTCGCGGCGATGCTGCGTTCCCGCCGCGCGCGCGAACTGTCCATCCCGCGCGATCCGGCCACGCCGCTGCAGCTGGTGGACGCGGTATCGGGCGCGCTGATGGTGCTGCCCCGTTCGCTGTTCGCGCGCATTGGCGGCTTCGACGAAGGCTACCGGCTGCATGCCGAAGACCTCGATCTTTGCAGGCGGGTGCGCCAGGCCGGCGCGATGGTCGCCGTCGCCAACGAAGCGGAAGTGCTGCACGTGCGCGGGGTGTCGTCGCGCGCGCGGCCGCTGTTCGTGGAGTGGCACAAGCACCGCGGCCTGTGGCGGTACTTCGGCAGGTTCGAAGCCGCGCGCCGCGGCCGCATCACCCGGATGGCGGTGTTCGCGATGATCTGGGGGCGCTTTCCGCTGGCGGCGCTGCGGGCTGCGCTGCGCCGATAGACCGGCGATGCCCGTCGTTCTTTCCGCAGCAGCGCACCGCAGGGGCGCGACCGCTTTCGCGGAATCGGGTCAAACGCATCGCGCCTTTTCAGTGCGCCTGCGGGGAGCGTTTATGGCGAGCGGTAGCGGTTGATCTGATCGCGCAGCGACCTTGCCGCGCCGGCCGCCGCTTCCGCATAGCCCTCGCCGCGCGAGGCGTAGAGGATGCCGCGCGAGGAGTTGATCATCAGCCCGCTGCCGTCGGCGCTGCGGCCGTTGCGCACCACCGCCTCGACGTCGCCGCCCTGCGCGCCCACGCCGGGGATCAGCAGCGGCATGTCGCCGACGATGCCGCGGATCACCTTCAGTTCTTCCGGGAAGGTGGCGCCCACCACCAGCGCGCAGTTGCCGTCGCCGTTCCACTCGCCGGCGATGGTGCGCGCGATGTGCTGGTACAGCGGCGCGCCGTCCACCAGCAGCTCCTGGAAGTCGCGCGCGCCGGGGTTGGAGGTGTGGCAGAGGAACACGCAGCCGCGGTCGTTGTACTGCAGGAAGGGATCGGCGGAGTCGCGTCCCATGTACGGGTTCAGCGTCACCGCGTCGGCGCCAAAGCGCTCGAACGCCTCGCAGGCGTACTGCTGCGCGGTACTGCCGATGTCGCCGCGCTTGGCGTCCAGGATCACCGGCACGTCCGGATGTGCGCCGTTGATATGCGCGATCAGCCGCTGCAGCTGCGCCTCGCCGTCGTTATGGGCGGCGAAGTAGGCGATCTGCGGCTTGAAGGCGCAGGCGAATTCGGCGGTGGCGTCGGCGATGTCGCGGCAGAAATTGAACAGCGCATCGCCATCGTCCACGAAGCGGTCCGGGAACTTCGCCGGATCGGGGTCGAGGCCGACGCAGAGCAGGGTGTCGGCGTCGCGCCAGCGGGCGCGCAGTTTGTCGATGAAGCCCATGGTGTCCTCCTGCTGCATGCAAGGACGCCCACGTTGCCGTGGGCGTCCAGACTGTTACTTCAGCGCCTTGAACCGCAGCCGCTTCGGGCCCGCATCGTCGCCCATGCGGCGCTTCTTGTCTTCCTCGTACTCGCGGTAGTTGCCCTGGAAGAACTCCACGTGCGAGTCGCCCTCGAAGGCGAGGATGTGGGTGGCGATGCGGTCCAGGAACCAGCGGTCGTGGCTGATCACGAAGGTGTTGCCCGGGAACTCCAGCAGCGCGTCTTCCAGCGCGCGCAGGGTCTCGATGTCGAGGTCGTTGGATGGTTCGTCGAGCAGCAGCACGTTGCCGCCCTGCAGGAGGGTCTTGGCCATGTGCAGGCGGCCGCGCTCGCCGCCGGACAGCGAGCCCACCAGCTTCTGCTGGTCCTGGCCCTTGAAGTTGAAGCGGCCGATATAGGCGCGCGACTGGATCTCGGTGCCGTTGATGTTGAGGATGTCGAGGCCGCCGGAGACCTCCTGGAACACCGTGTGGTTGCCTTCCAGCGCGCCGCGGCTCTGGTCCACGTAGGCAAGCTGCACGGTCGGACCGATGTCGATCTGGCCCGAATCCGGCTTCTCCTGCCCGGTGATCATCTTGAACAGCGTCGACTTGCCGGCGCCGTTGGGGCCGATGATGCCGACGATGGCGCCCGGCGGCACCTGGAAGCTGAGGTTGTCGATCAGCAGGCGGTCGCCGAACTTCTTCGACACGTTCTTGAACTCGATGACCTTCTGGCCCAGGCGCTCGCCCGGCGGGATGAAGATCTCGTTGGTCTCCTGGCGCTTCTGGTAATCGACCGACTGCAGTTCCTCGATCCGGGCCAGGCGCGCCTTGCCCTTCGAGCGGCCGCCCTTGGCGTTGCTGCGCGCCCACTCCAGTTCCTTCTGGATGGCCTTCTGGCGCGACTTCTCCTGGTTCTCTTCCTGCTTCAGGCGCTCGTCCTTCTGCACCAGCCAGTCGGTGTAGTTGCCCTTCCACGGGATGCCGCGGCCGCGGTCCAGCTCGAGGATCCACTCGGCGGCGTTGTCGAGGAAGTAGCGGTCGTGGGTGACCGCCACCACGGTGCCGGTGTAGCGGGCGAGGAACTGCTCCAGCCATTCGACCGATTCGGCGTCGAGGTGGTTGGTGGGTTCGTCGAGCAGCAGCATGTCGGGCTTCTGCAGCAGCAGGCGGCACAGCGCCACGCGGCGCTTCTCGCCGCCGGACAGCTTGCCGATGACGGCGTCCCACGGCGGCAGGCGCAGCGCGTCGGCGGCCACTTCCAGCTGGTTCTCCAGGGTGTGCGCGTCGCCCGCCACCAGGATCGCCTCCAGGCGCTCCTGTTCCTTGGCCAGCGCGTCGAAATCGGCGCCTTCCTCGGCGTAGGCGGCATAGACCTCGTCCAGCCGGGCCTGCGCCTGCAGCACCTCGCCCACGCCTTCTTCGACCGCCTGGCGAACGGTGTGCTCGGGGTTCAGCTCCGGCTCCTGCGCCAGGTAGCCGACCTTGATGCCGGGCTGCGGGCGCGCCTCGCCCTCGAAATCCTTGTCCACGCCGGCCATGATCCGCAGCACGGTGGACTTGCCCGCGCCGTTCAGGCCCAGCAGGCCGATCTTGGCGCCGGGGAAGAAGCTCAGCGAAATGTCCTTGATGATCTGCCGCTTGGGCGGGACCACCTTGGACACGCGGTTCATGGTGTAGATGTATTGCGAGGACATGCAGGAAGGCTCCGTGAGCGCCATCGCGCCCGCGCGAGGGGCGCGCGGGCGGCAGAATTGGGTGGGATGCCCGAATTATACCGGCTGCGCGGGCTTGCTGGCCCTTGAATGGCGGGCGCCGCGGCGGGTTGGCGCCCGCGCCAGCAACCCTTCGTTCAGATCATCCGATGGATAGTGCAGCCATCGTCCACACGACCGGAGACTCCGCCATGAGGCACCTGCTGAAGATCGCCGCTTCTTCCCTGCTGCTGTTCGGCATGGCGGCTGCACCGGCCATGGCCGGCGACCACGATCGCCACGACCGCCGCGGCGGCTACGGCCACCACGACCGCGACCACGATGATGACGATGACCGCCGCCGTCATCGCCACGACCGCTACGACGCCCGCTACGACCGGCATGCCTCTCGCTACGACCGTTACGACCGCCGCTACGACCGTCGCGCGCCGCGGGTGGTGTACGTGCAGCCGCGGGTGGTCTACCGCACCGCGCCGCATCCGCGCTGGGTGCGCGGGGGCCGCTACTACGGCGCCGGCTATGCGCCCACCTATGTCGTGAACGACTGGCGTGGCTACGGCCTGCGCACCCCGCCGCGCGGGCATTACTGGCGGCGCAGCGACAGCGGCGATTACCTGCTGGTCGCGCTGGCCACCGGGATCATCGCCGACATCATCCTGGACCACTGAGCGCCGGCGCGCGTCCCGGCCCGTTCGCGGCCCGCCCTGTCCCGGCGGGCCGCGCTGTTTCCGGCGCCTGGCGCGGCGGCTACTGCCAGCCGGCGGCCTGCACCGCCAGGCTGCCCAGCGCCACCGCCAGCCAGACGCCCAGGCCCAGCAGGTTCGGCCTCGGGCCGGTGGTGCGCATGCGATGCAGGTCGGCGGACAGGCCGACCGCCGCCAGCGCCAGCAGCATCGCCAGTCCGCCGGCGGCATGCAGGACGCGCTGGCCGCCGGCCGCCTGCGCGCACTGCGGGCTCCGTTCCTGCAGTCCTTCCTGCGGCGCCGGCTGTCGCTGCTGCTGCCGCGCGGGCGCTACCGGGGTGCCCTGCTCGATGCGTTCCTGCGGGCTACAATCGGCTGATTCCCCACGTCCCCCCGGAGCCCCCCCCATGTTCTCCCGCGCTGACACGCTTGCCGCTTTCGACCCCGAACTGGCCAAGGCCATCGCCGCCGAGGACAGGCGCCAGGAGGACCACGTCGAGCTGATCGCCTCCGAGAACTACGCAAGCCCCAGGGTGATGGAAGCGCAGGGCAGCCAGATGACCAACAAGTACGCCGAGGGCTACCCGGGCAAGCGCTACTACGGCGGCTGCGAGTACGTGGACATCGCCGAACAGCTGGCGATCGACCGCCTGAAGCAGCTCTACGGCGCCGACTACGCCAACGTGCAGCCGCACAGCGGCAGCCAGGCCAACCAGGCGGTGTATTTCGCGCTGCTGCAGCCGGGCGACACCATCCTCGGCATGTCGCTGGCGCACGGCGGCCACCTGACCCACGGCGCCAAGGTCAACGCCTCCGGCAAGCTGTTCAACGCGGTGCAGTACGGCGTCAACGACGAGGGCCTGATCGATTACGACGAAGTCGAGCGGCTGGCGCTGGAGCACAAGCCGAAGATGGTCGTGGCCGGTTTCTCCGCCTATTCGCAGGTGGTGGACTGGGCGCGCTTCCGCGCCATCGCCGACAAGGTCGGCGCCTACCTGTTCGTGGACATGGCGCACGTGGCCGGCCTGGTCGCCGCCGGCGTGTACCCGAGCCCGCTGGCGCACGCGCACGTGGTCACCTCCACCACCCACAAGACCCTGCGCGGCCCGCGCGGCGGCATCATCATCGCCAGCCGCGCGGCGATGGGCGATGCGGCGGAAGAGATCGAGAAGAAGCTGCAGTCGATCGTGTTCCCCGGCATCCAGGGCGGCCCGCTGATGCACGTGATCGCGGCCAAGGCGGTGGCGTTCAAGGAGGCGCTGGAGCCGGCGTTCAAGGACTACCAGCAGCAGGTGGTGAAGAACGCGCAGGCGATGGCCAAGGTGATCATTGCCCGCGGCTACAAGATCGTCTCCGGCGGTACCCAGAACCACCTGATGCTGGTCGACATGATCGGCAAGGACGTGTCCGGCAAGCAGGCCGAGGAAGCGCTGGGCAAGGCGCACATCACCGTCAACAAGAACTCGGTGCCGAACGACCCGCGCAAGCCTTTCGTCACCTCCGGCCTGCGCATCGGCACGCCGGCGGTCACCACCCGCGGCTACAAGGAGCCCGACTGCGTGGCGCTGGCGGAGTGGATCTGCGACGTGCTGGACAACCCGAACGACGAGAATGTGATCGCCGGCGTGCGCGCGAACGTCGAGAAGCAGTGCAAGCAGTTCCCGGTGTACGGCTGAGAGCGGGAAGTGAGCGGAGAGGAATGAGGAGTGAGTAGAGACCGCCGCCGGCATCCGTGCAGCGCTGCCTTCGTTTCTTCGCGCTCCGCGCTCCTTCACTCTTGTGCCTGACGTATGCATTGCCCCTTCTGCCAGCACGGCGATACCCGCGTGATCGACTCGCGGGTGTCCGAGGACGGCGCCACCATCCGCCGCCGGCGCGTCTGCGAAGCCTGCGGCGAGCGTTTTTCCACCCTCGAGACCATCGAGCTGAAGCTGCCGGCCATCGTCAAGTCCGACGGCCGGCGCGAGGCGTTCGACGCGCGCAAGCTGCGCGTCGGCTTCGACCGCGCGCTGCAGAAGCGGCCGGTGTCCGAGGAACAGATCGAAGCCGCGGTGCGGGCGGTGGTGCACCAGCTGCGCATGGCGGCCGAGCGCGAGATCCCGGCGCGCCGGGTCGGTGAGTTCGTGATGGCGGAACTGCGCAAGCTCGACCACGTCGGCTACGTACGCTTCGCCTCGGTGTACCGCAGCTTCGAGGACGTGGCCGATTTCCGCGAGGAGCTCGACCGGTTGGAGCGCGATCTGCCGGGCGAGGGCCAGCTGCCGCTGCTGGCGGAGAAGAGGGGGTCGGAGTCGCTTTCCCCCCGCTTTCCTGCCAGAGCGGGCAAGGACAAGGAAAAGTGACTCCGACCCCATTATCTTTTTCGGCCACCGACCACGCGCTGATGGCGCGCGCGCTGCGGCTGGCCGAGCGCGGCGCGTACACGGCCCGCCCCAACCCCATGGTGGGCTGCGTGATCGCCCGCGACGGCGAGGTGGTGGGCGAGGGCTGGCACCAGCGCAAGGGCGGGCCGCATGCGGAGGTGTTCGCGCTGCAGGCCGCCGGCGACCGCGCGCGCGGCGCGACCGCCTACGTCAGCCTGGAGCCCTGCGCGCACCACGGCAGCACGCCACCCTGCGCGGACGCGCTGGTGGCGGCCGGCGTGGCGCGGGTGGTCGCGGCCATGCGCGATCCGTTCCCGTCGGTGGACGGTGCCGGTTTCGACAGGCTGAAGGTCGCCGGGATCGCGGTCGAACACGGGTTGATGGAAGCGCAGGCGCGCGAACTCAACCGCGGCTTCTTGGCCCGGGTCGAGCGCGGCCGGCCGTGGCTGCGGGTCAAGTTGGCGATGAGCCTGGACGGCCGCACCGCGATGGCGTCCGGCGATTCCAAGTGGATCAGCGGCGAAGCCTCGCGCCATGACGTGCAGCGCTGGCGCGCGCGCAGCGGCGCGCTGCTGACCGGCGCCGGCACCGTGCTGGCCGACGACCCGCGGCTCACCGTGCGGCTGGAGGACGGAAGCGACTTCCTGCCGCCGTTGCGGGTGGTGCTGGATCCGGGCCTGGCCACCGTGGCGCGCGGCCGCGTGCGCGAAGGCAATGCCCCCACGTTGTATGTCCACGCCCCCGATGCCAGGCTGCCGCGCGGCCTGGACATCGACCACGTGGCCGTGCCGGTGCAAGGCACCCGCTTCGATCTGGCTGCGGTGCTGCGGCTGCTGGCCGCGCGCGGCATCAACGAGGTGCAGCTGGAGGCCGGCGCCACCTTGGCCGGCGCCTTCCTCGATGCCGGGCTGGTCGACGAACTGCTGCTGTACGTGGCACCGGTGCTGCTGGGCCCGCGTGCGCGCCCGCTCTTCGACGGCCTGCACATCGACGCGATGGCGCAGCGGCTGAGGATGCGGCGCATCGAGAGCACCGTGGTGGGGGAGGACTTCCGCCTGCTGCTGCGGCCGGAGCCGCCCGCAGCCTGAGCTGGCAGGGGGCGGTGGTACACTGCGCGGGCCGGCATGCCGGCGACAACCCACAACGAAACGTCTTCAGGGCGGGGTGAGATTCCCCACCGGCGGTAGGCGCGGCGTGCTTCCAGAAGGCAGACCGTGCGAGCCCGCGAGCGCTTCCCGGCCGGCGTGGCGGGCAGGTCAGCAGACCCGGTCGAATGCCGGGGCCGACGGTCACAGTCCGGATGAAAGAAGACGCACCCGCACGGCCCTGCCGTGCGTCTGCGCGCGCCATGCGGGCGTTTCCCGTGCCATGCGGGAAACCAGAGACATGTTCACAGGACTCATCGAAGGCGTTGGTGCGCTGGCCGCCCGTGAAACCCGCGGCGGCGATGCGCGACTCGCGATCGACACCGGCACGCTGCCGTTCGACGGCGTGCAGCTGGGCGAGAGCATCGCGGTCAACGGCTGCTGCCTGACCGTGGTCGAATTCGGCGCCACCCGCTTCGCGGTGGATGCCTCCAACGAAACCCTTGCGCTCACCACGCTGGGCCGGCTCGCGATCGGCGCGCCGGTGAACCTGGAACGCGCCATGCTGCCCACCGATCGCCTCGGCGGCCACCTGGTCAGCGGCCATGTGGACGGGCTGGCCAGCGCCGAGCGGCGCTGGGACGATGCACGCGCGGTGCGCTGGCGGTTTTCCGCGCCGCGGCCGCTGCTGCGCTACATCGCCCACAAGGGCTCAGTCTGCGTGGACGGCGTCAGCCTGACCGTGAATGCCGCCGACGACGCCGGGTTCGAGGTGGCGCTGATCCCGCACACGGTGGAACACACCGCCTTCCGCGCGCTGCAGGTGGGCGACGCGGTCAACATCGAAGTGGACCTGCTGGCGCGCTACGCCGAGCGCCTGCAGGCGACGAAGGACTGGACATGAGCTTTGCAAGTATCCCGGAACTGCTGGACGAACTGCGTGCCGGGCGCATGGTGGTGGTGGTCGATGACGAGGACCGCGAGAACGAAGGCGACCTGATCATGGCCGCCGAGCTGGTCAAGCCGTCGGACATCAATTTCATGGTGACCCACGCGCGCGGCCTGGTCTGCCTGTCGCTGACCCGCGAGCGCTGCGCGCAGCTGGGGCTGAACCCGATGGTGCGCGACAACACCTCGCCGCACCACACCAACTTCACCGTCAGCATCGAGGCGGCCGAGGGCGTCACCACCGGCATCAGCGCCTACGACCGCGCGCATACCGTGCGCACCGCCGTGCGGCCGGATGCCAAGCCGGCCGACCTCAGCCAGCCCGGCCACATCTTCCCGCTGATGGCGCAGCCCGGCGGCGTGCTCAACCGCGCCGGCCATACGGAAGCGGCCGCCGACCTGGCCCTGCTGGCCGGATTCGAGCCCGCCGGGGTGCTGGTGGAGATCCTCAACCCGGACGGCAGCATGGCCCGGCGGCCCGAGCTGGAAGTCTTCGCGCGCGAGCACGGGCTGAAGATCGGTTCGATCGAGGACCTGATCCGCTACCGGCTGGACACCGAGCACACGGTAGAGTGCATCGACAGCCGCGAGATCGATACCGACCACGGTCGCTTCCAGCTGCACACCTGGCGCGACCGCCTGACCCGTGGCCTGCATTACGCGCTGGTGCGCGGCGAGGTGGCGGGGGGCGAGCCGGTGCTGGTGCGCGTGCAGCAACAGAACCCGCTGGCCGATGCGCTGCACTGGCGGCGCGACGATTTCGGCCCGCTGGTGGGCGACGTGCTGGCGATGATCGCCGCTGACGGCCGCGGCGTGCTGGTCCTGCTGGGTGATGCGCCCGATGCCGAGGCCACCCTGGCGCGCATCCGCGAGCAGCCGGCGCCGCCCGCCAGCAAGGCCGGCGCGCTGGCGCAGTGGCGCCGCAACGGTGCCGGCTCGCAGATCCTGGCTGCGCTGGGCGTGCGCCACCTGCGCGTGCTCGGCACCCCGCGCCGGCAGGTCGGGCTGGCCGGCTTCGGGCTGGAGGTGGTGGAGTACGTGGTGCTGCCGGCGCGGTAAACTGCCCGGCCCACGCATCCGCCCAAGCCCATGCCGCACCACGAAGGCGACCTGCGCGTCCACCCCGACGCGCGCTTCGCGATCCTCGCCAGCCGCTGGAACCCGCGCATCGTCGATGCGCTGGTGGAGTCGGCGCGCGCAACCCTCCTCGCCAACGGCGTGGCCGAGGCCGCCATCGATGTGGTGCGCGTGCCCGGCGCGTGGGAGTTGCCGGTGATCGCGCGCCAGCTGGCGCACGGTGGCGGCCATGCCGCCATCGTCGCGCTGGGCTGCGTGGTGCGCGGCGACACCCGCCATTACGAGCAGGTGGCCGATGGTACTTCCGACGGTCTGATGCGGGTGGCGCTGGACACTGGCGTGCCGGTCATGAACGGCGTGCTGGCGGTGGAGAAATTCGAGGATGCGCTGGCGCGTGCCGGCGGCAGCCATGGCAACAAGGGCGAAGAGGCGGCGCTGGTGGCGATCGAGATGGCCGACCTGCGCCGCAAGCTGCAGGAGCAAGCATGAACAAGCATCATCGTCGTCCCGACGGCATCGATCCCGTGGCTCGTTCGCGCTCGCGCCGGCGCGCGCTGCAGGCGATCTACGCCTGGCAGATCAACCATGCCGACGAGCGCGCGCTGATCGCCCAGTTCGCCCACGAGCAGGCCCACGAGATCGCCGACCTCGAATACTTCGAGGACCTGGTGCGCGGCGTGCTGCGGCACTCCGACCAGCTGGATGCGGCACTGGCAGGACACCTGGACCGCGGCATCGAAGAGGTGGACCAGATCGAGCGCGCCGCGCTGCGGATTGCCGCATACGAACTGACCCACCGGCCCGACGTGCCCTACCGCGTGGTCATCAACGAAGCCATCGATTCCACCAAGCGCTTTGGTTCCGAGCACGGCCACACCTACGTCAACGGCGTGCTGGACAAGGCCGCGGCGGTGCTGCGCGGCGTGGAAGCCGAGAAGTAAGCAAGCCGTCATTCCCGTTTTCGCGGGAATGACGAGCAAAAGACATGTCGCAAGGTGAGTTCGACCTGATCGCCCGCATCCGCCAGCGCGCCGCCGCGCGCGGCGACGTGGCGCTGGGCATCGGCGACGACTGCGCGCTGCTGGCGCCGCCGCCCGGCATGCAGCTGGCGGTGACCATGGACGCGCTCAACGTGGGCGTGCATTTCCCCCCGGACACCGCGCCCGCCGACCTCGGCTGGAAGGCGCTGGCGGTGAACCTCTCCGACCTGGCCGCGATGGGCGCGCAGCCGGCCTGGGGCACGCTGTCGCTGTCGCTGCCGCAGGGCGATGTGGCCTTCGTCGACGGCTTCTTCGATGGCTTCTTCGCCCTCGCTGCGCAGCATGGTTTTGCGCTGGTCGGCGGCGACACCACCCGCGGTCCGCTGTCGATCGCGATCACCGCGCACGGCCTGGTCGAGCCCGGACAGGCGCTGCGCCGGGACGGCGCCCGGGTGGGCGATGACATCTGGGTCAGCGGCACCCTGGGCGATGCCGCTGGCGCGCTGCGGCAGTGGCAGGCCGGCGTGCCGATGTCGCCGGCCCTGCAGGCGCGGCTGGACCGGCCCACCCCGCGGGTGGCGCTGGGCCGCGCGCTGCGCGGGATCGCCAGCAGCTGCATCGACGTCAGCGATGGCCTGCTCGCGGATCTCGCCCACATCTGCCGCGCCAGCGGCGTCGGCGCGGAGATCGACATCGATGCGCTGCCGGCCAGCGCCGCGCTGCGCGCGGCATTCGGACCGGACGCCCTCCGCGTGCTGCAGGCTGCGGGCGGCGACGATTACGAGCTGTGTTTCACGGCGCCCGCAGCTGCCTCCGATGCGCTGGGCATGGCGCTGGCGGAAGCCGGCACTGCGGCCACCCGCATCGGCACCATCAGCGCCGGCAGCGGCGTGCGGCCAACCCTCGGCGGCGTCGCCTGGTCGGCGCCGGCGACAGGGTGGCAGCACTTCGCCTGAGCACCCGGCTTCGCGCGCGCGGCGCCCGGGGAATCGCCGCTGCTAGGGCAACAGCTTGCCCGGATTGAGGATGCCGTCCGGATCGAATGCGCGCTTCACCGCGCGCATGGTTTCCAGCGTGGCGGGGTCGTACGCGCCCGCCATGAAGTCACGCTTGGACAGGCCGATGCCGTGTTCGCCGGACAGCGCACCGCCCAGGGCCAGCGCCAGTTCGAACACGCGCGGCAGCGCCGCCTGCGCGCGCGCGGATTCGTCGGCATCGTCGGGGTGGTAGAGGATGTTGACGTGCAGGTTGCCGTTGCCGGCGTGGCCGAAGCAGACGATGGTCAGCGCGTATTCGTCGGCCAAGGCCTCGACGCCCGCCACCAGGTCGGGGATGCGCGAGACAGGCACCACCACGTCCTCGTTGATCTTGCCCGGGGCGATGCTGCGCAGCGCCGGTGACAGCGCGCGCCGCGCCGCCCACAGCTTGTCGCGGGCGAGGCCGTCCTGCGCCACGTCCATGTCGATCAAGCCGTCGCCGTCGGCGGCGCCGCCGAGTGCGGCGAGGATGTCGGGCAAGGCGTCGAAACTGCCGTCCGCTTCGATGAGCAGCATCGCGCCGGCTTCCGGCACGTCGCTGCCGTTGCGGCGCAGCAGTTCGAGGCTGCGGCGATCCATGAACTCCAGCATCGCCGGCACCACCGGCTGCGCCATCAGCCGCGACACCGCGGCGGCCGCGCTGGCGGCGTCGCGGTAGAACGCGCGCAGCCCGGCCTGCGCCTGCGGGCGCGGTGCGAGTTTCAGGGTGGCTTCCACGATCAGCGCCAGCGTGCCCTCGCTGCCCACCAGCAGGCGGGTGAGGTCGTAGCCTGCGGACGCCTTGGTGTAGGCGCCGCCGACCCGGATGAGCTCGCCGGCGCCGGTGACCGCCGCCAGCCCCAGCACGTTGTCGCGGGTGGCACCGTATTTCACCGCGCGCGGGCCGCCGGCATTGGTGGCCAGATTGCCGCCGATGCTGCACAGCTCGGCGCTGGACGGGTCCGGCGGCCAGAACAGGCCGTGCGGCTGCAGTGCCTGCTGCAGCGTGCCGTTGAGGACGCCGGGCTCCACCACCGCGCAGCGGTCGGCAGCACGGATATCGAGGATGCGGTTCATCCGCGCGAACGAGACCGCGATGCCGCCCTGCGTCGGCACCGCCGCGCCGGTGGTGCCGGTGCCGGCGCCGCGGGCGACGAGCGGCATGCCGTGTGCGCGGCAGGCGCGCACCAGCGCGACAACCTGCTCGCAGGTGCGCGGCTGCGCCACCGCGTCGGGCAGGGCGTGGCGGCGCGAATCGTCGCCGCCATTGGCTGCGCGCGTGGCATCGTCCATGCGCCAGCCGTCCCCCAGCAGCGCGGACAGTTCGGCGATGAGGGCGTCGGGCAGGGCCATGCGCTTCAGCAATCGTCGGCGCGGAAGGCGTCGCGCAGCCAGTCGAATGCCGGCGTGGCCGGGTCGCCGCTGGCGGCCATCACGTCGAAGCGGCAGGGCGCGTTGGCATGGCGCGGGTGCCGCAGTAGCCAGACCTGCGCCGCGCGCACCAGCTTGCGGCGCTTGCGGGCGTCGACCGATGCCGCGCCGCCGCCGAACGCGGCATCGGCGCGGTAGCGCACCTCCACGAACACCACGGTAGCGCCGTCGGCCATCACCAGATCCAGCTCGCCACCGCGCGCACTTGCGTTGCGTGCCAGCAGGCGCAGGCCGTTTGCTTCGAGAAACCGCAGCGCCGCGGCTTCCACCGCGTCGCCGCGGGCGCGCAGATCCGGCTCAGCGCGCGCCATCGCCCAGCGGCACCGGCTGGCCGCCGACGAAGCGCGTCCAGCCAGGACGGCGCAGCACGTTGCCGAAACCATCCAGACGCAGGCGCCCGGTGGCGCCGACGATGCCGCTGTTGGTCAGCGCCAGATGCTCCAGGTAGCCGGTCAGCCGCCACGCATCCAGGCCGAAGGCGAACAGCCGCGCCGCCGGCCCTTTGGCGGTATTCACGCGGTCGGCGGCGCTGGCCTGCGAAGGCAGGCCGGCCACGCGCTGCACCAGCCACGGTTCGGTTGGAAACACGATGCCGTCCAGCGCCGCGTCCTCGGCGGCCTTGCCGGTGCCGGACACGATCTGCGAGCTGGCCACCCGCGGCAGCCCGGCCATGCCTGCCAGCGCAAGTTGCGGCGCCACGATCCGCGCCTGCGGGCCCTTCAGCACCAGCAGCACCGCGTCGGGTGCCTCGGCCTGGGCCAGCTGGCGCAGCGCGCCGTCCATCTGCTCGCTGACGCCCAGGCGGGCGACCACGCGCACGCCGCGGCTTTCCAGCTGCTTGCGCGCTGCTTCGGCGGTGCGCCGCTGGGTGTCGTCGCTGCCGGCAATCAGCAGCACGCGCTTGCTGCCGCGCTCCTCGATCAGATGCTGCGCCAGGCTGATGCCTTCGTCTTCCGGCGACAGCGAGAACGCCGCGCTGCCGGGCACCGGTGCGCGGTCGCCGCGGTTGAGCGCCAGCAGCGCCACTGGCGGTTCGCCGGCAAACACCGCGTCGACTTCGTCGCGGCCCAGCGGGCCGACCACGAAATCGTTGCCTTCGGCCGCAGCGCGGGCCAGCGCTGCGTTGACGCCGCCCGCGGTGTCGTAGAAGCGCAGCAGCGGGCGGCGGCGGGTCTCGCCGTAGTAGCCGGCCAGGTAGCCGTCACGCACTGCTGCGGCGGCCGCGGCCTGGCTGCCGGACAGCGGCAGCAGCACGCCCACCCGCAGCGGCGGCCGATAGCCGTCGGTCGCTGCGGGCGGTCGGGTGGCGGCGCCGAAGCTGGCGTCACCGCGGTCGAACCCGCGCGGCGGCGGCAGGCCGCGCCGCAGCAGGGTGCGGCCGGCGAAGTTGTAGAGCGGGTCGCCGGCGGGCAGGCGGGCGGCGTCGCGCGCCAGGGTGGCGTCGTCCAGGCTGGCCAGCAGCCGGTCGATGGCGTCGGCGTTGGCGCGGCGCGCCTGCCCGGTCAGCGCGGCGTGGCTGGCCGCCAGCACCTGCGCCTCGAGCGTGGCGGCGGCATACGGCGGCGGGGGCGGCGCCTTGGGCGCCACGTTCGCGCAGCCGGCCAGCGCCAGCAGCAGGACGATGAGGAGAAGTCGCATCTGGGCCACGGGCGTGGGCGCTCGTTCGGGAACCGGCTAGGATTCTACCCGCGCACACGTTGAAGACAGGCATGCAGGATTCCGGAACGCTTTTTGTCGTCGCCACGCCCATCGGCAATCTTGGCGACCTTTCGCCGCGCGCGCAGCAGGCCCTACGCCAGGTCGCGGCGATCTGCGCCGAGGACACCCGCCGCAGCGGCCAGCTGCTGGCGCACTTCGGCATTGCCACGCCGCTGGTCGCGCTGCACGAACACAACGAGGAGGCGATCGCGCAGAAGATCGTCGCGCGCCTGCAGGCCGGCGAATCGCTGGCGCTGGTCAGCGACGCCGGCACTCCGCTGGTGTCCGATCCCGGCTTCCGGCTGGTGCGCGCCGCGCGCGCGGCCGGGGTCAAGGTCAGCCCGCTGCCGGGCCCGTCGGCGCTGGTCGCCGCGCTCAGCGTGGCCGGCCTGCCCAGCGACCGCTTCGCCTTCGAAGGCTTCCTGCCGGCCAAGGCCTCGGCCCGGCGCGAACGCCTGCAGGCGCTGGCCGCCGAGCCGCGCACGCTGATCTTCTACGAGTCCTCGCATCGCATCGCCGACACCCTGGCCGACATGGCGCAGGCGTTCGGCGATGCGCGTCCCGCGGTGCTGGCGCGCGAGCTGACCAAGCTGTTCGAAACCGTGCTGGACGGCAGCCTCGCGCAGCTGCAGGCGCGGGTCGAAGCCGACGCCGACCAGCGCAAGGGCGAGTTCGTGGTGCTGGTGCAGGGCGCCGGCGAAGATGCCGACGTCAAGATCATCGAGGGCCGCCGCCTTTACGCCAGGCTCAAGGACCACCTGCCGCCTTCGACCGCCGCGAAGCTGGCGGCGGAGCTGTCCGGCGCCCCGCGTAAGGCGTTGTACGGATCGGACTAGGTGGTTTCGCCGGATCGCCACGGATGGAACAGCCCCCTTTGGTAAAGGGGGCGCGCCGATAGGCGCGGGGATTCGGAGGTTGAAGGCCCGGGGCCCAAACGTTTGCGCAGCAAACTTTGGGAGCTTCAATTGCGCCGCGCGCAATTGAAGCTGGCGGAGCCGGCCGATAAGCCGGGTTCTGTTCGACGCTTGCGCGCCGCGGCAGTCATTCCTCTAGGCGCAGCGTCGCCGCTACGCTCAAGCAACCTACCCGGAGACTCGGCGGGCCGCCTCATCGTCTCCCTATTTGGTCTTGCTCCCGGTGGGGTTTGCCGTGCCGGTCTGTTGCCAGACTCGCGGTGCGCTCTTACCGCACCATTTCACCCTTGCCTGAGCCCTGCCACCCCTTTGCCGTCTCCGCGAAGGACTTGCTCGGCGACGCCGGCAAGTCCGGGAGATGGCCGCTCCGGCCAGCGCGGCAAAGGGGTGACAGGGCCATCGGCGGTATCTTTCTGTTGCACTTTCCGTCGGCTCTCGCCGCCCAGGCGTTACCTGGCACCGTGCCCTGTGGAGCCCGGACTTTCCTCGGCACCGTTTCCGGTGACGCGACTGCCTGGCCGACTCCGCCACGGCCATTGTACGGTGGCGGCCCGCGGATGTCGTTCAGGGCGTGGCTTCGAGTGCGGTCTCGCCCTCGAACACCCCGCCCGGCCCGAAGCGGCGTTCGATGATCGTGGCGCCGCCGTCATGTCCCACCAGCACCAGCGTGCTGGCGCGGGTACCGTAGTCATGCTCGCGGATGAAAGCGGCGGACAGCCGCCGTTCCAGCGCCAGCCCCACCCCGGTGTCCGGCAGCAGGGCGTCGTCGGCGACCCGTTCGTCCGCCAGCGCCGCCCACAGCGGTTCCAGGTCGGCCTCGCCGGCAGCGATCCATTGCGCCAGCACGTCACGCAGCCGCGTGGTTTTGGGCCACGGCGCGTCGAGGGCGCCATTGGACAGGCCGTAGATGCCGGGCGTCAGCCGGCGCCCGCCTTCGCCCGCCGGGCCATGGCCCACATAGGCGCAGGCCTCGGCATCGGCCACCAGCAGGTTGAACGGCGCATAACGCCCGGGCTCGCGGGCAAGTGCGGCCGCGTAGGCCGGGGCGGCGTCGGTGCCGGCCAGGAAGCGCAGCGGCAGGGCGCCGCGGGAGGGGCCGGCGTAGGGCGGCGCCCGCCCGTTGCGCACATTGGTCACCACCGCCATTCGCCCGTGGGGCCCCAGCCCCATCCAGGTGCCGCCGGCGCGCAGGTCGCGTCCGGCCAGGATGGGCGCGTCGGACCAGCGTGCCAGGGCCGCGGTGGGGCGGGCATGCAGCTCATCGCGATTGCCGGCGGCCACCAGCCGCCAGCGGGGATGCACGTTCCAGGCAAGGGCGACCAGGCACATGCCTGCATTCTGCCCCGCCCCCGAGCCATTCAGTTTTTGCGTTGCAACATGCCGCCATGCCCGTCGCCCCTGTTCATGCAAAAGCGTGCGAGGCGTCGCGGAATCTCAAAAAATGAGATGAAACATGAGCTTGTGGATAAAGCTTGAACAACTTGTTGAAGTTTGCTGCAAGTCCTTGACCGGCCGAAAGAAATCTCCGCCGTCGGGTTGTTGACATGGGTCAATTGCCTGCTAATGTGGGGGCTCGTGGGAAAACCGGGAAAATCGTGGTTTTTCTGGTGTGAACTCCGCGGCAGACGGGGGCGAGAAGGGCAGCATGTTCCAGGGCGAGACCGCCATCACCATTGACGACAAGGGCCGGCTGGCGATTCCGACCGCCTACCGGGAGCTCGTCGCGCGTGCCTGCGGCAATCGCCTGGTCATCACCTACAACGCCTTCGAAACCACCGGTTTGTACATCTATCCGCATGCCGTGTGGGAAAAGGTGCGCGACCAGGTCAATGCGCTGCCGCGGGTCAAGAAGCCCAGCCGCATCCTGCAGCTGAAGCTGGTGGGCGCGGCCGAGTTCGTCGAGCCCGACGGCAATGCGCGGATCTCGATCCCGGCCAGCCACCGCAATGCCGCCGGCATCGAGCGCAAGGCGGTGCTGGTGGGGATGGGCGACAAGTTCGAACTGTGGAGCGAGGCGGACCACCTGGCGCAGATTCGCCAGCCGCTGGGCGACGAGGACCTGGGCGACGAGTTCCAGGAATTGATGCTGTGAGCGGCGGTGGCGCGGGCATCGCGTCCGCCCACCTTCCGGTGCTGTTTGCCGAGGTCATGGACGGTCTGGCGGTGAGAGAGGACGGAACCTACCTGGACGGGACGTTCGGGCGTGGCGGTCATGCCCGTGGGGTGTTGCAGCGGCTTGGCGAAAAGGGGCGTTTGCTGGCGATGGACAAGGATCCGGACGCGATCGCGGAGGCCATGCGGATGGCCGACGCCGACGCGCGCCTGTCCTGGCATCGCGGCAGCTTCGCCACCCTGGCCGACTGGCCGGCCACCGCGGCAGGCCTCGACGGCGTGCTGCTCGATCTTGGCGTGTCGTCGCCGCAGCTGGACGTGGCCGAGCGCGGATTCTCTTTCGGCAAGGACGGCCCGCTGGACATGCGGATGGATCCGGACTCCGGCGAGAGCGCCGCCGAGTGGCTGGCCCGCGCCAGCGAAAAGGACATCGCCGACGTGCTCTGGCTGTACGGCGAGGAGCGCCAGAGCCGGCGCATCGCCCGCTTCATCGTGGCCCGTCGCGCGGAGCAGCCGATCGTCCGCACCGCGCAGCTGGCCGACCTGATCGCGCAGGCCTGCCCGCGCGGCGCCAGCAAGACCCACCCGGCCACGCGCAGCTTCCAGGCCATCCGCATCCACATCAACCGCGAGCTGGCCGACCTCGAGGCCGGCCTCGATGCCGCGCTGTCCCGGCTCAAGGTGGGCGGACGGCTGGCGGTGATCAGCTTCCACTCGCTGGAGGACCGCATCGTCAAGCAGTTCATGGCCAAGCACGCGAAGGCGCCGCCGGCCAACCGGAGGATGCCGGTCGAGCTGGCGTTCACGCCGGTGCTGCGGCTGGTGGGCGGCGCGCAGAAGGCCTCCGAAGCGGAACTGGCCGCCAACCCGCGCGCGCGCAGCGCGGTGCTGCGGGTGGCCGAGAAACTGCCGGCCGCTGGCCGGGCGGTGGCGGCATGAACCGCTACCTGCTGCTGGCCGTGCTGGTGGTTGCCAATATCGCGACCGCGCTGCTGATCGTGCGCGACCGCCACGAGCACCGGCAGGCGTTCGTCGAACTGAGCCGGCTGGAGAAGGGGCGCGATGCGCTCAACATCGAGTTTGGCCGGCTGCAGCTGGAGCAGGCGACCTGGGCGGAAAGCAACCGCGTCGACCAGGTCGCGCGCACCCGCCTGGGGATGTCGTTCCCGCGCACCGAAGACGTGGTGGTGCTGCGGCGATGACCCGATTCGGCAAACGCCTGCGCTGGTTCGGGAGCGAAGCGCGCCGCGAGCGCGCCGCCGGCGTGCATCCGCGCGCGCGCGGCCAGCAGTTCGACCTGCGCCGCCGGCTGGCCCTGGTCTGCGGCTTCCTGGGCCTGGGGTCGGTGGCGCTGCTGGCGCGCGCGCTGGACCTGCAGGTGGTCGACCATGCCTTCTACCAGCAGCAGGGCGACGCGCGCTTCCTGCGCGAGATCCCCATCGCCACCTCGCGCGGCATGATCACCGACCGCAACGGCGAGCCGCTGGCGATCTCCTCGCCGGTCGAATCGATCTGGGGCAATCCGAAGGAACTGCTGAAGGTGCCGGAGCGCCTGCCGGCGCTGGCGCGCGCGCTGGGCATGGCGCAGGACGAGCTGGTCAGCCGGCTCAGCGCCCGTGCCGACAAGGAATTCGTCTACCTGAAGCGCCGCATCAATCCGGATGAAGCCGCGGGCATCGTCGCACTGGACATCCCGGGCGTGGCCAGCCAGCGCGAATACCGCCGCTTCTACCCGCAGGGCGAGGCGCTGGCGCATGTGCTGGGTTTCACCAACATCGACGACCGCGGCCAGGAGGGCCTGGAGCTGGCCTTCGACGAATGGCTGCGCGGCACGCCCGGCGCCAAGCGCGTGATCCGCGACAACAAGGGCCGGATCGTCGAAAACGTGGACCTGGTGCGCGCCGCGCAGCCGGGCCACGACCTTGCGCTCAGCATCGACCGCCGCATCCAGTACCTGACCCATCGCGAGCTGCGCAACGCAATCGCCGAAACCGGCGCCAGCAGCGGTTCGGCGGTGGTGCTGGACGTGGCCACCGGCGAGGTGCTGGCGATGGCCAACCTGCCGACCTTCAACCCCAACGCGGTCGGCACCAGTCCGCGCGACGCGCATCGCAACCGCGCGGTCACCGACCTGCTGGAGCCCGGCTCGACGATGAAGCCGCTGACCGTGGCGGCGGGGCTCGAAGCCGGCGTGATCACGCCGGCGACGCTGTTCAACACCAGCCCGGGCTGGATCGCCAATGGCCGCTACCGCACCACGGACACCCACAACTACGGCGTGCTGGACACCACCGGCATCATCCGCAAGAGCTCCAACGTCGGTGCTTCGCTGGTGGCCAGGCGGCTGAGCGACGCGCAGTTCTACGCCTTCATGCGCCGCTTCGGCTACGGCCAACGCAGCGGCAGCGGCTTCCCGGGCGAAGCCGCCGGACTGTTCCCCGCGCCCGACCGCTGGAGCGGCACCAGCAAGCAGACCATGAGCTACGGCTACGGCCTGAGCGCGACCCCGCTGCAGATCGCCACCGCCTACGCGGCGCTGGGCAATGGCGGGCTGCTGCACCAGCCCAGTTTCGTCAAGGGCCAGCACAACCCGCCCAAGCGCGTGCTGGATGCGCGGATCGCCGACCAGGTGCTGCACATGATGCAGACGGTCACCGAGCCGGGCGGCACCGCCACCCAGGCGGCGATCCTCGGCTACCACGTGGCCGGAAAGACCGGCACCTCGCGCAAGGCCAGCGCCGGCGGCTATTCGCGCCGCTACATCGGCTACTTCGCCGGGCTGGTGCCGGTCGACAACCCGCGCTTCGCGATGGTGGTGGCGGTGAACGATCCCGATCCAAGCCGCAAGGGCTATTACGGCGGCGTGGTCGCTGGCCCGGTGTTCCGCAACGTGATGGAAGGCGCGCTGCGCCTGATGGACGTCTCGCCCGACAACCTCGACGCGTGGCTGGCCGTGCAGGCGGCCGCCGAGGCCAAGCGCATGAAGGCCGAAGGGCGCACGCCGCCGGCGCTCGCCGCGACGGCCACTGCCGCCGCGCCATCCGGCGCCGCCAACGCGAGGGCGCTGCAATGACCCGCGCCATGCTGCTGGGCGAGCTGCTGCCGGAACTGGAAGGCCTGTCCGCCGACCTCGCCATCACCGGGCTGGTCCAGGACAGCCGCGAAGTGAAGCCCGGCGATGCGTTCGTGGCCATCGCCGGGTTCGGCGCGCACGGGCTGAATTTCGTCGACGTGGCCCGCGAGGCCGGTGCCGCCGCGGTGCTGTATGAGCCGCCGGCGCCGGACGACCTGCCCGCGCCCGCCGACGCGATCCCGGTGGTGGGCCTGCGCCAGCGCATGGGCACGATGGCCGACACGTTCCACGGCCACCCCAGCGCGGCGATGACCACCGTCGGCGTCACCGGCACCAACGGCAAGACCTCCACCGTGCAATTGCTGGCGCAGGCATGGACGCTGCGCGGGCAGGTTGCCGGCACCGTCGGCACGCTGGGCAGCGGGGTGTACCCGAAGATCGTGCCGACCGGCTTCACCACCCCGCTGGTGCTGCGCATGCACGCGTTGCTGGCCGAGCTGCGCGACGAGGGCGCATCGGCGGTGGCGATGGAAGTGTCGTCGCACGCGCTCGACCAGGGTCGCGTGGATGGCGTGCACTTCGACGTGGCGGTGTTCACCAATCTCACCCGCGACCATCTCGACTACCACGGCGACATGGCCCGCTACGGCGCGGCCAAGGCGCGGCTGTTCGACTGGCCGGGCCTGCGCGCCGCGGCGGTCAACCTGGACGATGCCTTCGGCCGCGAGCTGTTCGCCGCGGTCGGCGGCAAGGTGCGCGCGCTGGGCTTTTCCTCGCGCGGCGCCGCCGGCGCCAGCGTGCGCGCGGAAGATCTGGTGCTGGACGGCAGCGGCATCCGCTTCCTGCTGCACGCCGGTGGCCAGGCGCATTCGGTGCGTTCGCCGCTGCTGGGCCGCTTCAACGTGGACAACCTGCTGGGCGTGGCGACCACCCTGTTCGCGCTGGGGATGGCGCCGGCGCTGATCGCCGAGACGCTGTCGCAGTTGCTGCCGGTCGACGGCCGCATGAACCGGCTGGGCGGCGAAGGCGGCGCGCCGCTGGTGGTGGTGGATTACGCACACACCCCGGATGCGCTGGAGCAGGCGCTGGCTTCGCTGCGCGCGCATACCGTCGGCATGCTGACCTGCGTGTTTGGCTGCGGCGGCGAGCGCGATACCGGCAAGCGCCCGCAGATGGCCGCTATCGCCGAGCGCCTGGCCGACCGCGTCATCGTCACCGACGACAACCCGCGCAACGAGGATGGCGACGCCATCGTGGCCGACATCCTGGCCGGCTTCGCAGAGCCGGCGCGGGCGGTGGTGCAGCGCGAACGCGCCGCCGCCATTGCCGCCGCCATTTCCGGCGCCGGTCGCGACGACGTGGTGCTGATCGCCGGCAAGGGCCACGAGCCCTATCAGGACGTGGCTGGCGTGAAGCATCCGTTCGAGGATGCGGCGGTGGCGCGCGGCTGCCTGCGCCGCCGCGCCGAAGGCGGTGCCGCATGACGCCGCGCCTGCTGTCCTGGATCGCCCAAGCCACCGGCGGCCGGCTGGTCGGTGGCGACCGCACGGTCGATGCCATCGCCACCGACACCCGCGCGCTGCCCGGCGGCGATGCGCTGTTCGTCGCGCTGAAGGGCGAGAACTTCGATGGCCACGCGCACGTGCAGGCCGCTGCCGACGGCGGCTGCGTGGCGGCGCTGGTGGCCCGTCCGGTCGAGGTGGCGCTGCCGCAGGTCGTCGTGGCCGATACCGAGCGCGCGCTGGCAAGCCTGGCCGCGGCGGTGCAGCGCGAGCGCGCCACCAGGGTGCTCGCGATCACCGGCAGCAACGGCAAGACCACGGTCAAGACGCTGCTGCATTCGATCCTGTGCCAGCTTGGCGGCGCCTACGCCAATCCGGGCAACCGCAACAACGAGATCGGCCTGCCGCTGGCGGTGCTGGACGCGCCGGACGATGCGCGTTTCGCCGTTTACGAGATGGGCGCCGGCAAGCCCGGCGACATCGCCTACCTGACCGCCATCGCCCGCCCGGACGTGGCGCTGGTGAACAACGTGGCGGCGGCGCACCTGGAACGGATGGGCAGCTTGCTCGGCGTCGCCCAGACCAAGGGCGCGATCTACCAGGCGCTGCCGGAGGGCGGGGTGGCGGTGGTGAACGCCGACGACGCATTCGCTCTGTACTTCAGTGAGCGCCTGCGCGGCCGCCGGGTGGTCCGCTTCGGCCTCGACGCCGGGGCCGACGTTACCGCCCGCGGCATCGAGACGGGCATGCAGGGCTCGCGGTTCACCCTGGTCGCCCCGCAGGGCGAAACCGACATCCTGCTGCCGCTGGCCGGTCGCCACAACGTCCGCAACGCGCTGGCCGCGGCGGCGATGGCGCTGGCCGTCGGCGCCACCCTGGCGCAGGTCCGCGACGGGCTGGCCGGCGTGCAGGGCGTGGCCGGCCGGCTGGCCAGCCACCGCCTGCGCTGCGGCGCCACCCTGGTGGACGACAGCTACAACGCCAACCCCGGCTCGCTGGCCGCGGCCATCGACACGCTGGCGGAAACCGGCGGCGAAGCCTGGCTGGTGCTGGGCGACATGCGCGAGCTGGGCGCGGACGAGGCTGCCCTGCACGCCGAGGCCGGCGCGCGCGCGCGGGCCGCCGGCATCGCCCGGCTGTACGCGCTGGGGCCGCTGAGTGCGCACGCAGTGCAGGCGTTCGGCGAGGGCGCGCGGCAGTTCGATGCGCACGCGGCGCTGGCCGACGCGCTGTGGGCGGATCTGCGTGCCGGCACCACCGTGCTGGTGAAGGGCTCGCGCGGCAGCGCAATGGACAAGATCGTGGCGGCGCTGCTGCAGCGCGACGCCGGACCGGACGGGGAGACCACCGATGCTGCTTGAACTCACCCGCTGGCTGGAGCAGCTGCAGGGCCACTTCAACCTGTTCAACTACATCACCTTCCGGGCCATCCTCGCCGCGCTGACCGCGCTGGCGCTGTCGCTGTGGTGGGGGCCGGCGATGATCCGCTACCTGGCCACGCTCAAGGGCGGCCAACCGATCCGCAAGGACGGCCCGCAGTCGCATTTCTCCAAGGCCGGCACGCCGACCATGGGCGGCGCGCTGATCCTCTCGACGGTGGCGGCTGCAGTGCTGCTGTGGGGCGACCTGCGCAACAAGTACGTGTGGGTGGTGCTGGTGGTGATGCTGGGCTTCGGCGCGATCGGCTGGATGGATGACTGGATCAAGATCGTCAAGCGCGATCCCAACGGCATGCGTTCGCGCACCAAGTACGCGCTGCAGTCGCTGCTGGGCCTAGCGGCCGGCATCTATCTGTTCGCGTTCGCCGACGTGCCGGCCGCCACCACGTTCTATGTGCCGTTCTTCAAATCGATCGCGCTGCCGCTGGCCGGCGTCGGTTTCGTGGCGATCGCCTACTTCTGGATCGTCGGCTTCTCCAACGCGGTCAACCTGACCGACGGCCTCGATGGCCTGGCCATCATGCCCACCGTGCTGGTGGCCTGCGCGCTGGGCGTGTTCGCCTACGTCTCCGGCCACGCCGAGTTCTCGCGCTACCTGCAGATCCCGCAGGTGCCGGGCGCGGGCGAGCTGACCATCATCTGCGCGGCCATCGCCGGCGCGGGGCTGGGCTTCCTGTGGTTCAACACCTACCCGGCGATGGTGTTCATGGGCGACATCGGCGCGTTGGCGCTGGGCGCGGTGCTCGGCACCGTCGCGGTGATCGTGCGCCAGGAGCTGGTGCTGGTGCTGATGGGCGGAATCTTCGTGATCGAAACCCTGTCGGTGATGATCCAGGTGGCCAGCTTCAAGCTCACCGGCAAGCGCGTGTTCCGGATGGCGCCGATCCACCACCACTTCGAACTGAAGGGCTGGCCGGAGCCGCGGGTGATCGTGCGCTTCTGGATCATCAGCGTGGTGCTGGTGCTGGTCGGGCTTGCCACGTTGAAGGTGCGCTGATGGCCGCGACCGCCGCCGACGGCCTGGGCCAGGCGACCCGCCTCGACGAGATCGGCGGGCGCTTCGACCCGTGGCTGCTGGGCGCCTCGATCGCGCTGGCCTGCCTGGGCGTGGTGATGGTGGGCTCGGCGGCGATTGCCGGCGGCGGCGTGGACGCCGGGCCGTGGTATTTCCTCAGCCGCCACCTGATGTTCCTGGCGGTCGGCCTGGGCCTGGCGGTGCTGGTGATGCGCACCGAGCTGAAGACCGTCGAGAAGCACGCGCAGTGGCTGCTGCTGGCCTGCATCATCCTGCTGGGGCTGGTGTTCATCCCCGGCATCGGCGTGACCGTGAACGGCGCGCGGCGCTGGCTCAACCTCGGCGTGTCCAATTTCCAGGCGGTCGAGGCGGTCAAGCTGCTCTACATCGTCTGGCTGGCCAGCTACCTCAAGCGCTACAGCGAGGACGTGGCGGCCACCTGGCCGGCCATGCTCAAGCCGCTGGGGGTGGCGGTGCTGCTGGTCGGGCTGCTGCTGCTGCAGCCGGACTTCGGCTCGTCCTCGCTGCTGCTGGCGATCACCGCCGGCATGCTGGTGCTGGGCGGCGTCAACATGCCGCGGATGTTCGGGCCGGTGCTGGTCGGGCTGCCGGTGCTGGCGGTGATCGCGATCGCCGAGCCCTACCGCATGCGCCGCCTCACCACCTTCCTCGATCCGTGGGCCGACCCGTTCGACAGCGGCTACCAGCTGACCAACGCGCTGATGGCGGTAGGCCGCGGCGAATGGTTCGGCGTCGGTCTCGGCGCCTCGGTGCAGAAGCTGTCCTACCTGCCGGAAGCCCATACCGATTTCATCATGGCGGTGATCGCCGAAGAGCTGGGCTTCGTCGGCGTGTGCATGGTGGTGGGCCTGTACGCGCTGCTGGCCGGGCGCGCGTTCTGGCTGGGGATGAAGTGCGTGGAGATGCGCCGCCACTTCTCCGGCTACGTCGCGTTCGGCATCGCGCTGTGGATGGCGCTGCAGAGTTTCGTCTCGATCGGCGTCAATCTCGGCCTGCTGCCGACCAAGGGCCTGACCCTGCCGCTGGTGTCGTCCGGCGGCTCTTCGGTGCTGATGACCTGCGCCGCGCTGGGCCTGCTGCTGCGGGTGTCCTGGGAGTACGAGCGCGCCGCCCGCCAGGTGGCGCGGCGCCGTGCGGTGGGTGCGGGTGCGGCGGTAGGCACTCCGCCGGTGGCCGCGCAGCCGCCGCTGCCGGCCGATGCAGGCAACCGCGGCACCAGCCGCCTGCGCCAGCGGATCGAGCCCGGCCTTGGCCGGCCGTCCACCGAATCGGCCGCGCTGGCCGCATTGCGGAGGGCACGTTGAGCGCGCAGTCGCCCCTCGTGATGGTGATGGCCGGCGGTACCGGCGGCCACATTTTCCCCGGCCTCGCGGTCGCCCGCGCGCTGCGCGAGCGCGGCGCCGAGGTGTGCTGGTTGGGCGCCGAGGGCGGCATGGAAACCCGGCTGGTGCCGCCGCAGGGCATTGCCATCGACACCATCGCGGTCAAGGGCGTGCGCGGCAAGGGCATCGCCACCCTGCTGGCGGCGCCGCTGCGGATCCTGGCGGCGGTGCGGGCGGCCGCTGGCGTGCTGCGGGCGCGCCGGCCGGATGCGGCGATCAGCTTCGGCGGCTATGCGGCCGGCCCGGGCGGGATCGCGGCAAAGCTGGCCGGCATCCCGCTGCTGGTGCACGAGCAGAACCGTGCCGCCGGCATGACCAACAAGGCGCTGGCGAAGGTGGCCCGGCAGGTGCTGGTCGGCTTCCCGCAGACCTTCGCGAAGGAAGTCCACGTCGGCAACCCGGTGCGGGCGGAGATCGCCGCGGTTGCGCCGCCCGAGCAGCGCGACTTCGGCCACGCCGGACCGCTGCGCCTGCTGGTGCTGGGCGGCAGTCAGGGCGCGCGTGCGCTGAACGAGGCGGTGCCGCGCGCGGTGGCCGCGTTGGGCCAGCCGGTGGAAGTCGCCCACCAGGCCGGCGAGAAGATGCTCGACGCCGCGCGCAAGGCCTATGCCGATGCCAACGTCGAAGCGCGCGTGGAGCCCTTCATCGCCGACATGGCGGCCGCGTACGCCTGGGCCGACCTGGTGGTGTGCCGTGCCGGTGCGCTGACCCTGGCCGAGCTGTGCGCGGTCGGCGTCGGCAGCGTGCTGGTGCCGTTCCCGCAGGCGGTGGACGACCACCAGACCCGCAATGCCGAGTACCTGGTGGAGCGCGGCGCCGCCCTGCTGCTGCCGCAATCCGAACAACTGGCCGCGCGCCTGCAGCAGGCGCTGGCCGATCTTTCCGCCGATCCCGGCAAGCGCCTTGCGATGGCGCAGGCCGCGCGTGGTCTGGCCCGCCCCGACGCCGCGCAGCGCGTGGCCGAGGCGGTGCTGGCCGCGATTTCCAACGAGGTTTCCCGATGAGCCCGCACAGCCTGCACCTGCGGCAGATCAACGACCCGGCCAAGGCGCTGCCGCGCGTGCATTTCGTCGGCATCGGCGGAGTCGGCATGAGCGGCATCGCCGAGGTGATGCGCACGCTGGGCTACCAGGTCAGCGGTTCCGACAACGCCGACAACGCGGTGACCAGGAGGCTGGCGTCGCTGGGCATCGCCATCCATCGCGGCCACGCCTCCGCCAACGTGCTCGAGGCCGACTGCGTGGTGGTGTCCAGCGCCATCCGCGAGGACAACCCCGAGCTGCTGGAGGCGCGCGCGCAGCGCATCCCGGTGGTGCCGCGCGCGGAGATGCTGGCCGAGCTGATGCGCTTCAAGCGCGGGGTGGCGGTGGCCGGCACCCACGGCAAGACCACCACCACCTCGCTGACCGCCAGCGTGCTGGCCGAAGGCGGGCTGGACCCGACCTTCGTGATCGGCGGCAAGCTGCTGGCCGCCGGCGCCAACGCCGGCCTGGGCGGCGGCGACTGGCTGGTGGCCGAAGCCGACGAGAGCGACGGCAGCTTCCTGCGCCTGAACCCGGTGGTCGCGGTCATCACCAACATCGACGCCGACCACCTGGAGAACTACGGCGGCGATTTCGAGCGGGTCAAGCAGGCGTTCTCCGAATTCCTGCACCGGCTGCCGTTCTACGGGCTGGCGGTGCTGTGCATCGACGACGAGGAAGTGGCGCAGCTGGCGCGCAGGACGCCGCGCCACGTGGTCACCTACGGCTTCGCGCCGGAGGCCGACGTGCGCGCCGCCGACGTGCGCCAACACGGCGCGCGCATGCAGTTCACCCTGTGCCTGCCGGACGGCAGCCGCACCGCCTGCACGCTGGCCTTGCCGGGCCGCCACAACGTGCAGAACGCGCTGGCCGCCGCCGCCATCGGCTGGCAGCTGGGCGTGCCGAACGCGGCGATCGCCAAGGCGCTGGAAGGCTTCCAAGGCATCGGCCGCCGCTTCAACCAGCTGGCCACGCTGCAGCTGGAAGGCGGTGGCGAAGTGGCGCTGGTGGACGACTACGGCCACCACCCGAAGGAGCTTGCCGCGGTGTTCGCGGCGGCCCGCGGCGGCTGGCCGGAAAAGCGGCTGGTGGTGGCGTTCCAGCCGCACCGCTATACCCGCACCCGCGACCTGTTCGACGAGTTCGCGGCGGTGCTGTCCGGCGTGGACGCGCTGCTGCTGACCGAGGTGTACCCGGCCGGCGAAGCGCCGATTGCCGGCGCCGACGCCAGCGCGCTGGCGCGCTCGATCCGCACCCGCGGCCGGGTCGAGCCGGTGGTCGTGGGCGGCGCTGCCGAACTGGCTGGCGTGCTGCCCGGCGTGCTGCGCGATGGCGACCTGCTGCTGTTGATGGGCGCCGGCGACATCGGCGCCGCCGCGCAGCAGATCGCCCGCGATGGCCTGCAGCCGCAACCTGCGCAGGGAGAATCCGCATGAGTGCCCCTGCATTCGCCCCGTTGCGTTGCACCGACCCATCCGCGTTCGGCCGCGTCGCCGTGCTGATGGGCGGCAGCAGCAGCGAGCGCGAAGTCTCGCTGGATTCCGGTCGCAACGTGCTGGAAGCGCTACAGTCGCGCGGCGTCGACGCCCACGCGGTGGACGGCATCCCGGCATTGGTCGATGCGCTGGTGCACGGCAGGTTCGACCGCGTGTTCAACATCCTGCACGGCGGCGACGGCGAGAACGGCGTGCTGCAGGGCCTGCTGCAGGGCTTCGAGGTGCCCTGCACCGGCTCCGGCGTGCTGGGCAGCGCGCTGACCATGGACAAGATCCGCACCAAGCAGGTGTGGATCAGCGCCGGCCTGCCGACGCCGCAGTTCGTCCGCTTGGCGCCCGGCGCCGACCTGCGCGCGGCCGCGCTGGAACTGGGCTTGCCGGTGTTCGTGAAGCCGTCCAGCGAAGGCAGCAGCGTGGGCGTGGCGCGGGTGCTGGCCGAAGCCGACATCGACGCCGCGGTCGAGGTCGCGCGCGGCTACGGCGGCGAAATGCTGATGGAGCAGATGGTGGTCGGCGACGAGCTCACCGTCGGCGTGCTGGGCGAGGTCGCACTGCCCTCGATCCGGATCGTGCCCAAGGGCGAGTGGTACGACTACAACGCCAAGTACATCGCCGAGGACACCCAGTACCTGTGCCCCGGCCTGGAAGGGCCGGAAGAGGACGCGATCCGCACGCTGGCGCTGGATGCGTTCCGCGCCGCCGGCTGCAGCGGCTGGGGCCGCATCGACGTGATGCGCGACCGCGCCAGCGGCCGGCTGCTGCTGCTGGAAGTGAACACCGCGCCGGGCATGACCAGCCACTCGCTGGTGCCGAAGGCGGCGCGCCAGCTGGGCGTGTCGTTCGAGGAACTGTGCTGGCGGATCCTGGAGCAGACGCTGTGAAGCCCGTCCTGCGCTCGCTGGCCTGGCTGCTTGCGCTGGCGCTGCTGGCGCTGCCGGTGGTGGCCGTGGTCGAGGGCTGGATGGGCGGCGAGCACTGGCCGCTGCGCACCCTGCGCGTGCAGGGCGCACTGGCGCGCGTCGACCGCGCGCAGCTGCAGGCGGCGGTGCTGCCGCATGCGCGGCGCGGCTTCTTCGCGGTGGACCTGGGCGCGATCCAGCGCACCGTGGACGCGCTGCCGTGGGTGGAGCGCGCGGAGGTGCGCAAGCACTGGCCGGACGTGCTGGAGGTGCGCATCGTCGAGCATCGCCCGTTCGCGCGCTGGGGCGAGCAGCAGCTGCTGTCCGAGCATGGCCGCCTGTTCCCGGTCGGCAAGCTGCAGGCGCCGGCCGGGCTGCCGCTGCTGGACGGCCCGGAAGGCCGGGTCCCCGAGGTGGTGGCGCTGTACAACCAGGCGCGCGAGCAGCTGGCCGACGCTGGCGGCGTGCTGGGCGTGGCGCTGGACCGCCGCGGCAGCTGGTCGATCACCCTGCGCGACGGCACCCGCGTGGTGCTGGGCCGCAACGACCCGGGCGCGCGGCTGGCGCGGTTCGCGCCGATGTTGCCGCAGCTGGCCGCGCAGAACCCGCAGCGCCGGCTGGTGCGCGCCGATCTCCGCTACACCAACGGCTTCGCCCTGACCTGGGCGAAGGCCGAACCGAATTCCACGAACCACGGCAGCAATACATGAACCGCAAAGGCGACAAGTCCCTGATCGTCGGCCTCGATATCGGCACCTCCAAGGTCACCGCGCTGGTCGGCGAATACGCCCCGGGCGAACCCATCGAGGTGATCGGCATCGGCTCGCACGAATCGCGCGGGCTGCGCCGCGGCGTCGTGGTGGACATCGATTCCACCGTGCAGTCGATCCAGCGCGCGGTGGAGGAAGCCGAGCTGATGGCCGGTTGCGAGGTCAGCAGCGTGTACGCATCGATCTCCGGCAACCACGTGCAGTGCAAGAACTCCCCCGGCATCGTGCCGATCCGCGATGGCGAGGTCACCTACGGCGACCTCGACCGTGTGCTGGAAGCCGCCAAGGCGGTGGCGATCCCGGCCGACCAGCGCATCCTCCACGCGATCCCGCGCGAATACGTGCTGGACGACTCGCAGGAAGGCATCCGCAACCCGGTCGGCATGACCGGCGTGCGGCTGGAGGTGCATGCGCACCTGGTCACCTGTGCGCAGTCGGCGGCGCAGAACATCAGCAAGTGCGTGCAGCGTTGCGGCCTGCAGGTGGACGAGCTGGTGCTGTCCTCGCTGGCGTCCAGCACCGCGGTGCTGACCCCGGACGAGCGCGAGCTGGGCGTGGTGCTGGTGGACATGGGCGCCGGCACCACCGACATCGCGGTGTTCATGCAGGGCGCGATTTGCCACACCGCCAACCTGCCGGTGGCCGGCGACAAGGTCACCGAGGACATCGCGCACATGCTGCGCACGCCCACGCCGCACGCCGAGGACATCAAGGTGAAGTACGCCTGCGCGCTGGCGCAGCTGGCGCGCGCCGAGGAGAGCATCCAGGTGGAAAGCGTCGGCGACCGCCCGCCGCGGCGGCTGCCGCGGCACGCGCTGGCGCAGGCGGTGCAGGCGCGCTACGAGGAGATCTTCGAGATGGTGCAGGCGGAACTGCGCCGCTCGGGCTTCGAGCAGCGGGTCCGCGCCGGCATGGTGCTGACCGGCGGCGCCTCGAAGATGGAAGGCGTGGTCGAGCTGGCCGAGGAAATGCTGCAGATGCCGGTGCGGATCGGCATCCCGCAGCACGTCACCGGGCTCGGCGAGGTGGTGGGCAACCCGGTGCATGCCACCGGCGTGGGCCTGCTGCTGATGGGCGCGCAGATGGAACACCCGAAGCGGCCGACGCTGCCCAGCAGCAAGGTCGGCGGCGTGCTGGGCAAGGCGGTGAAGTGGTTCCGCGGCGCGTTCTGAGCGGCAGCGGCAGCAACAGGCGGGCAGGCAGGGACAGGCAGGGACAGGAAGGGAAAGGCAGGCAAGGCGGTAGGGCGGTAGGGCGGCAAGCGCAGGACACAACCCAATAACAAGCCGGCGAGGGCGGGGTTCCACCCCTCCGATCCCGGCCACAACGACAGGACACGGACATGGCACATTTCGAACTGATCCAGCAGGTGGCACCCAACGCGGTCATCAAGGTCTTCGGCGTCGGCGGCGGCGGCGGCAACGCGGTCGCGCACATGGTCAACAGCAGCGTCGAGGGCGTGGAGTTCATCACCGCCAACACCGACTCGCAGGCGATCAAGAACTGCGGCGCGTCGCAGCAGCTCACCCTCGGCGGAAACGTCACCAAGGGCCTGGGCGCCGGCGCCAATCCGGAAGTCGGCCGCCAGGCCGCGCTGGAGGACCGCGAGGCGATCATCGAGGCCCTGCAGGGCGCCGACATGGTGTTCATCACCGCCGGCATGGGCGGCGGCACCGGCACCGGCGCCGCGCCGGTGGTGGCGCAGCTGGCCAAGGAGATGGGCATCCTGACCGTAGCCGTGGTCACCAAACCCTTCCCGTTCGAGGGCCGTCGCCGCATGCAGGTGGCCGCCAAGGGCATCGAGGAGTTGAGCCAGCACTGCGATTCGCTGATCACCATCCCGAACGAGAAGCTGATCACCGTGCTGGGCCGCAACGCCACCATGATCCAGGCCTTCCGCGCCGCCAACGACGTGCTGCTGGGCGCGGTGCAGGGCATCGCCGATCTGATCGTGCGCCCGGGCCTGATCAACGTCGACTTCGCCGACGTCCGCACCGTCATGAGCGAGATGGGCCTTGCGATGATGGGCAGCGGCAGCGCCCGCGGCGACGACCGCGCGCAGGCCGCGGCCGAGGCCGCCATCCAGAACCCGCTGCTGGACGACGTCAACCTGTCCGGCGCCAACGGCATCCTGGTCAACATCACCGCCGGCCCGGACTTCACCATGGCCGAGTTCGACGAAGTCGGCCGCACGGTGGAGCAGTTCGCCGCCGAGGACGCCACCGTGGTCATCGGCACCGTGCTCGATCCGGACATGCAGGACGAAGTGCGCGTCACCGTGGTGGCCACCGGCCTCAGCCGCGCCACCGTGGGCCTGCGCCAGTCGCCCGGCAACGACCGTCGCGACGTCCGCTTCGAGACCGCGCAGGAACCGCCGCGCCGCCCGCCGGTGGAGCTGGTGCGCACCCAGGTCAAGCGCGACGGCACCACCGGGCTGCCGATCGACGCGATCGCCGACGGCTTCACCCCGGGCGCACCGGTCGGTTTCGCCGGCAGCCTGCGCCGCAACGCCGCCGAGGCCGCCCCGGTCGCCGCCGAGCTGCCGAAGGACGACTACCTCGACATCCCGGCGTTCCTGCGCCGCCAGGCCGACTGAGGCCAGCGTGCCGGCGATCCGCTGCGGAACGCCCGGCTGACGCTGCAGCGCCTCCCGTTTCCCTCGTGGGGACGGGAGGATGGAAAGGGCCTGCGTTGTCCGGCGCGACCCTTTTCCGCCCCCTGTCGCCGCAGCCGCGGCAGCAGGGGCGTGGTACCCCTGTCGAATCGCGTCCCGGGTCGTCCGCCCGGCGCGCCTTCCGGCCGGCCGGCGCAAGCCGGCTGGCCTCTTTCCCCGACCGGCGCTGCCGTCGTTGTCGGGATGGGGCCGTGGCTTTTTCCGGATTGATTCAGCAAGTCCCGTGATAATCTGAACCGATGCTCCGCCAACGCACCCTCAAGAACGTGATCCGCGCCACCGGCGTGGGTCTGCATGGCGGGGAGAAGGTCTTCCTGACCCTGCGGCCGGCGCCGGTCGATACCGGCATCGTGTTCCGCCGCATCGACCTGGAGCCGGTGGTGGAGATGCCTGCCGCCGCGGCGCTGGTCACCGAAACCACCCTGTGCACCGGGCTGAGCCGCGACGGCGCCAAGGTGCAGACGGTCGAACACCTGATGTCGGCGCTGGCCGGCCTGGGCATCGACAACGCCTATGTCGAGCTGAGCGCGCCGGAAGTGCCGATCATGGACGGCTCCGCCGGACCGTTCGTGTTCCTGCTGGAGTCGGCCGGCATCGTCGAACAGCACGCGGCCAAGCGGCTGATCCGCATCCTCAAGTCGGTGGAAGTGCGCGATGGCGACAAGATCGCGCGTTTCGACCCGCACGACGGCTTCCGTCTGGGTTTCACGGTGAAGTTCGACCATCCCGCGATCCCCGACACGCTGTCTCGGGTGGAGGTGGACTTCTCCACCAGCGCCTATATCAAGGAAGTCAGCCGCGCCCGTACCTTCGGCTTCATGCGCGACCTCGAGTACATGCGCGACCGCAACCTCGGTCTCGGCGGCTCGATGGACAACGCCATCGTCCTCGACGATTTCCGCGTCCTGAACGAGGACGGCCTGCGCTACGCGGACGAATTCGTCCGCCACAAGATCCTGGACGCGATCGGCGACCTGTACCTGGCCGGCCACGCCATCCTCGGCGCCTACGAGGGCTACAAGTCCGGGCATGCGCTGAACAACAAGCTGGTGCGCGCGCTGCTGGCGGATGCCGAAGCGTGGGAAGAAGTCAGCTTCGCGGAGGCGGGCCAGGCTCCCCAGCTGGGTTACGGGATCGCATTGCCGGCGGTCTGATCCTGGGCAGAAACCGTGACCATGATCACGGAATCCGCCGCTCCAACATCGATTTCTTAACAAAACCGGGGGCCGGCGCGGCTAGGATGCGCCCTCGGCTGGTTCGGCGGGGGGCCTCGGTGCCCGCCTCGTCCCTGCCTTGCGGTCGTCCGCGGCATGTTCCGACGCCTCCGGCCGCAGCATCGCCAAGGCCGCCTCCAGTCCTGCACGGGCGGCGGCCGACATCGGAGCATGGCGTGCGGCGGCCGGCGGTAGCGGCCGCAGCGGTGCGGTGGTCGTCCTGACACCCACGTCGTTCACTTCGAGCCCGATGGAGCGGGCGGCGTCGATCAGCGCGGGCGCGGCAAGCCGCAACCTGGCATGCCATACCGGCGAGTCGACGACGAACACCAGCTTGTCCCCGCGGACGTTGGCCAGGCGCGCATGCGCCCCCAGCCCCGCCGGCAGGTGGGGCCGCAGCAACCGGTCCATCGCGTCGAGCCACTGGGCCCGGCGCAGGGTGCCACCGGCCGAACCGGCGAGCAGCGCGTCCAGCGCCGCGCGCGGGCTGGCGGCGGCACGGCCCCCGTCGGGGTTGGATCGAGAACCAGGCATACGGATGATCGAAATCAGCAACCTACACGATACCCGCCAGCGCGCCATCGCGCAGGCCCAGCAGTTGCGCCGGTGGGCGCGCCGCAGGCCGTGGGCGGCGCTGGCGCTGTTGCTCGGTGCTGGCATGCTGTGCGGGGCAGCCGCGCGCAGCGCCATCGGGATGGCCCAGGTGGAGGCGCTGCAGACGGCGGATGCCGAACGCCGGGCGGAGTTGGACAGGGTACGCCGCGACGCGCAACGCGATGTCAACGCGCTGGCCGCGCGGCTGGCCGAACTGCAGGCGCAGGCGAACCGCCTGAACGCGCTGGGGACCCGCCTGACCCGCGCCGGCCAGCTGCAGGACGGCGAATTCGACTTCGAGAAGCCGGTCGGGCAAGGCGGCGGCGGGATCACCCGCGACATGCCGCCGGCCGAGCTGCGCGCACGCCTCGCGGCGCTGGAAGGGGAGTACCGGCTTGCGGGCACCCAGCTGTCGGTGCTGGAAACCCTGCTGTTCAACCGCGCGCTGGACCGCAGCACCACGCCCTCGCGCGAGCCGATCGCCGGCAGCTTCGTGACTTCGGGCTTCGGCGGCCGCGCCGACCCGTTCGGCGGCGGCAGCCAGTTCCACAAGGGCATCGACTTCCAGGCCAGCATCGGCGACCCGGTGCTGGCGGTGGCTGACGGCGTGGTCAGCTATGCCGGCACCCGCAGCGGCTACGGCAACACGGTCGAAATCGACCACGGCAACGGCTACGTCACCCGCTATGCGCACAATTCCCGCCTGGTCCGCCAGGTCGGCGACCTGGTGCGCGCGGGGCAGGAGATCGCCAAGGCCGGTTCCAGCGGCCGCTCCACCGGCGCGCACGTGCACTTCGAACTGTGGCAGGACGGCGTGGTGGTCAATCCCCGCAAGTTCCTGGGCCACAACAACGCGCTGGCGCGCCACGGCCCCGGCCGCGGCTGACATCGGGCAAGGGGCTTGCGCACGCCGCCGGCCGCCTCCAGCTAAACTAGCCGATTCCCGAACGGGCAGTCCTGCCCGCTTCCGGGTATTCCGTTGCTTTCCCGATGCCGCGCCGCCGGCGCGCATCCCGCCAGGGACACCCCATGTTCAACAGTTTGCTCACCAGCATTTTCGGCAGCCGCAACGAGCGCCTGCTCAAGCAGTACGGCGCCAACGTCAGGAAGATCAACGCGCTGGAGCCGCAGATGCAGGCGCTCTCCGACGAGGCGCTGAAGGCGAAGACCGACGAGTTCAAGGGCCGCATCGCCAAGGGTGAGTCGCTGGACAAGCTGTTGCCGGAAGCCTTCGCGGTCTGCCGCGAAGCCTCGGTGCGCGTGTTCGGCATGCGCCATTTCGACGTCCAGCTGATCGGCGGCATGGTCCTGCACGGCGGCAAGATCGCGGAAATGCGCACCGGCGAGGGCAAGACCCTGACCGCGACCGCCGCGGTCTACCTCAATGCCCTCGAGGGCAAGGGCGTGCACGTGGTGACCGTCAACGACTACCTGGCCCGCCGCGACGCCGCCCAGATGGGCAAGCTCTACAACTGGCTGGGGCTGAGCGTCGGCGTGGTCTACCCGGGCATGCCGCACTCCGACAAGGGCGCGGCCTACGGCTGCGACATCACCTACGGCACCAACAACGAATTCGGCTTCGACTACCTGCGCGACAACATGGCGCTGGCCAAGGAAGACCGCTTCCAGCGCGGCCTCAATTTCGCCATCGTCGACGAAGTGGACTCGATCCTGATCGACGAAGCGCGCACCCCGCTGATCATCTCCGGCCCCGCCGACGAATCGCCCGAGCTGTACCTGCGGGTCAACGCGGTGGTGCCGTCGCTGCAGCGGCAGGAAACCGAGGACGGCGAAGGCGACTACTGGGTCGACGAGAAGCAGAAGCAGGTGCACATGTCCGAAGCCGGGCAGGAGCACGCCGAGCAGCTGCTGCGCCAGGCCGGCATCCTCGATGCCGACGAGAGCCTGTACGCCGCGCAGAACATCCACGTGGTCCACCACCTCAACGCGGCGATGCGCGCGCACGCGATCTACCAGCGCGACGTGGACTACATCGTCCGCGACGGCGAGGTGATCATCGTCGACGAATTCACCGGCCGCACCCTGCCGGGCCGGCGCTGGTCCGACGGCCTGCACCAGGCGGTGGAGGCGAAGGAGGGCGTGCCGGTGCAGCGCGAGAACCAGACCCTGGCGTCGGTGACGTTCCAGAACCTGTTCCGCATGTACAAGAAGCTGTCGGGCATGACCGGCACCGCGGACACCGAGGCCTTCGAGTTCCAGAACATCTACGGGCTGGAAGTGGTGGTGATCCCCACCCACCGCCCGATGATCCGCAAGGACCACCCGGACCTGGTGTTCCTCAACCGCGCCGGCAAGTACCGCGCGGTGGCCAACGAGATCAAGGAGTGCGTGGCCAAGGGCCAGCCGGTGCTGGTCGGCACCACCTCCATCGAGGTATCCGAGCTGCTCAGCGAGAACCTGCGCGAGGCCGGCATCCAGCACGAGGTGCTCAACGCCAAGCAGCACGAGCGCGAGGCGCACATCGTCGCCAATGCCGGCGCCCCGGGTGCGGTGACCATCGCCACCAACATGGCCGGCCGCGGCACCGACATCGTGCTGGGCGGTTCGCTGGAAGCCGAGCTGGCCGCGCTGGGCGAGGACGCTCCGCAGGCGGAGAAGGACCGCATCAAGGCCGAATGGCAGGTGCGCCACGACGCGGTCAAGGCCGCCGGCGGCCTGCACATCATCGGCACCGAGCGCCACGAGTCGCGCCGCATCGACAACCAGCTGCGCGGCCGCTCCGGCCGCCAGGGCGACCCGGGTTCGTCGCGCTTCTACCTGTCGTTGGAAGACAACCTGATGCGCATCTTCGCCGCCGACTGGGTGCAGAAGGTGATGGCGCGGATGGGCCTGAAGGAAGACGACATCATCGAGTCGGCGCTGGTGACCAAGCAGATCGCCAACGCGCAGCGCAAGGTCGAGGCCCACAACTTCGACATCCGCAAGAACCTGCTGGACTTCGACGACGTCAACAACGACCAGCGCAAGGTCATCTACGGCCAGCGCAACGAGCTGCTGGAAGCCGAGAGCGTCAAGGACAACATCGACGGCATCCGCTACGACGTGGTGGCCGAGCTGGTCCAGCGCCACGTGCCGGCCGATTCGATCGACGAACAGTGGGACCTGCCGGGCCTGGAAGCGGCGCTGGCGGCCGAATTCGGCATCCAGATGGACCTGGTCGGCCTGCACAAGGCGGAAGCCGAGCTGGACGCCTCGCAGATCCAGGACCGCGTGCAGGAGGCGGTGGACGCGCTGTTCGCCGGCAAGGAGGCGCAGGTTGGCGCCGAAACCATGCGCATGCTGGAGAAGCACGTGATGCTGAACGTGCTGGACCAGAGCTGGAAGGAACACCTGGCCCGCATGGACTACCTGCGCCAGGGCATCCACCTGCGCGGCTATGCGCAGAAGCAGCCCAAGCAGGAGTACAAGAAGGAAGCCTTCGAGCTGTTCTCGGAGTTGCTGGAAAAGGTCAAGCACGAAGTGGTCACGCTGCTTGCCCGCGTGCGCATCCGCACCGAAGAGGAAGTGGCCGCGGCGGAAGCGCAGGAGCGCGCGCGCGCCGAGGCGGTGGCCCGGCAGATGCAGTTCCAGCACCCCGGCTCGGGCGGCATGGGCGCGGACGAGGAAGCGGCGCAGGTGCAGGCGGCGCGTGCGCAGCAGGCAGCGTTCGCCGACATCGGCCGCAACGATCCGTGCCCCTGCGGCAGCGGCAAGAAGTTCAAGCACTGCCACGGGCAGCTCAGCTGACGGCAGGCTTCCCGGATGGAGGCAGCAGGCGCAGGACCGCACCGCAGGGGCGCAAACCCTTTCGCGGTAACGTGCAAAGAGCAATCGCGCCCTTTCAGTGCGCTCCTACAAGATGGCTGCATCGCATCGATGTCTGCGGGCGCATCTCCTGTAGGAGCGCACCGCAGGGGCGCGAACGCTTTCGCGAAATCACGTCAAACGCGTCGCGCCCTTGCAGTGCGCTCCCACGCGGCGCATCCGTGATCGTGGCGCGTTCCGGATCGATGAAACACGTCCACGTCGTCGCCGGCGTGCTGCGCGATGCGCGCGGCCGCATCCTGCTGGCGCGCCGCACCGAGGGGCGCGATCTGGCAGGCCTGTGGGAATTCCCGGGCGGCAAGGTCGAGCCCGGGGAGTCGCCCGAAGATGCGCTGGTGCGCGAACTGCGCGAGGAGCTGGGCATTTCGGCCGCGGTCGGGGCTTCCGTCATCCGCGTGCAGATGGCGTATCCCGACAAACAGCTGCTGTTGGATGTGCGCGAGGTTGCCTTCAGCGGCCACCCGCGCGGCCTGGAAGGGCAGGCGCTGGCCTGGGTGCCGTTGCACAAGCTGGCGGACTACCCGATGCCGCCGGCGGACGTGCCGGTGGTGGAGGAACTGCTGCGGCGGCAATGAGCCTGGCCGTCGCCAGGAAATCCATGCCTTCGCGCCGCCACCGCTCCCGCTCGGCCATTCCCCGCCGCCGCGCAGGAGCGCACCGCAGGGGCGCGAACGCTTTCGCGAAATCGTGTCAAACGCGTCGCGCCCTTTCAGTGCTCCTACGGGGCGTTGGCGGCCTGCGTCCGGTACAAGCGGTCCAGCGCGGCCACCTGCGCATCCAGCGCCTCCAGCGCGCCGTCGTTGACCAGCACGTCGTCGGCAATCGCCAGCCGCTGCTGGCGGGTGGCCTGCGCGTCGATCATCGCCCGCGCCAGCGCCTCGTCGATGCCGTCGCGGCGCAGCAGCCGCGCCATCTGCACGGGCACGGGCGCATCCACCACCAGCACGCGGTCCAGCCATGGATAGGCGCTCCGGCCGCCGCCCTCGGCCAGCAGTGGGATCGACGCGACCGCATACGCGCCAGGCGCGGCGCGGCAGGCCTTGGTCAGAGCCGCGCGCACGCGCGGGTGGACGATGGCTTCCAGCCGCTTGCGCGCCTCCGGATCCGCGAATACCTGCCGACGCATGGCCGCCCGGTCCAACTGTCCTTCCGGCCCCAGCACCGTCGGGCCGAAGGCAGAGACCACTTCGGCCAGGCCATCGCTCCCCGCCGCCAGCGCATCGCGCGCGGCGGCATCGGCGTCGGCCACGGCCACGCCCAGCGCCCGGAAGCAGGCTTCGACAGCGCTCTTGCCGGCGGCCACGCCGCCCGTCAGGCCGATGATGTAATCGCTCATCGGCGCATTATGTGGTCACTGCGGCCAATGGCGTTCGGTCGCCAAGGCCCGGGGCGGGAAAACCGGCCTTACCGCGCAGACGGGAATCGGTTGCGCTGTTGCAACGCAACCGCACGGGTCTGATCCGTCCCTCCCGTGCAGACGGGAATCGCCTGCGCTGTCGCAACGCAACCGCAGGGATCTGATCCGTCACTCCCGTGCGGACGGGAATCGCCTGCGCTGTCGCAACCGCAGGGATCTGATCCGTCATTCCCGCGCAGGCGGAAATCGCTCTTCCGCAATGTGGCGCCACCAATCGTAAGAAAGAGCGATCCCCGCCTACGCGGGGATGACGGCCGACGAGCCGAGGACCGCTAGGCCAGCCCTGTGAAACGCAGGTACGCGTCCACCAGCTGTTGTCCCCACATGAAGCTGATCCAGCCGGCTACCGCCAGATACGGGCCGAACGGGATCGGCGTGGCCTTGTCGCGGCCTTTTACCGCCAGCCAGATCGAGCCGACGATGGCGCCCACCAGCGACGAAATCATGATGGTCGGCAGGATGCCGGACAGCCCCGTCCATGCGCCCAGCGCGGCCAGCAGCTTGAAATCGCCGTGGCCCATGCCCTCCTTGCCGGTGAGCTGCTTGAACACCCAGTACACCGACCACAGGCTCAGGTAGCCGGCCATCGCGCCAAGCAGCGCGGGCTTGGCCGATATGTAAAGGTTGTCGCTGGCGGCAACCAAACCCAACCACATGAGCGGCAGGGTCAGCTGGTCAGGCAGCAGGCGGGTGCGGAAATCGATGCCCGACAGGGCGACCAGGTAACCGGTCAGCACCATCGCGCCGAAGCCCTTCCAGCCAAATCCGAAGCGCCAGGCGCACACCAGGAACAGAAGCGCCGTGACCAGTTCCACCAGCGGGTACTGGATCGAAATGGGCGCCTTGCAGCCGCGGCACTTGCCGCCTTGCAGCACCCAGCTCAGCACCGGGATGTTCTCGTGCCAGGACAGCGGCTTCTTGCACTTCGGGCAGTGCGAGCCCTCCACCACGATGCCCGGCGGCGGCGGGTCGTAGATGTCGGGCTCTTCCAGGATCTCGCGGGCGTCGCGCTTCCACTGCCATTCCAGCCGCGGCGGCAGGCGCAGGATCACCACGTTGAGGAAACTGCCGACCAGCAGGCCCAGGCCGGCCGCGGCGGGGTAGCCGAGGCCGGGGTGTGCGTCGAGAAATGCCATCTGGAAGCTGCGTCCTGCTTACATCACCGTCATGGCGATCTTGAAGATCGGCAGGTACATGGCCACCACGATGGAGCCCACCAGGCCGCCGATGATCACCATCACCATCGGCTCGATCAGGCTGCTCAGGGCATCGACGGTGTTGCTGACCTCTTCCTCGTAGAACTCCGCCACCTTCAGCAGCATGGTATCCAGCGCGCCGGCCTCCTCGCCGATGGCGGTCATCTGCACCACCATGTGCGGGAACAGGTTGACCTGCTTCATCGCCACGTTGACCGGGTAGCCCACGGCCACATCGTCTTTGATCTTCATCACGGCATCGTGGTAGACCATGCTGCCGGTGGCGCCGGCCACGTTGTCCAGCGCCTCCACCAGCGGCACGCCGGCGCGGAAGGTCAGCGCCAGGGTGCGGGCGAAGCGGGCGATCGCCGATTCGTGCAGCACTTTGCCGATCACCGGGATCTTCAGCATCATCCGGTCAACGGTGTGCTGCAGCTTCTGCGAACGCTTGTATGTGTAGATGAAGAAGCCGATCGCCGCGGCGAGGACGATGCCGATCAGCCAGAACCACTTCACCACGATGTCGGAGATGCCGAACACCAGGTTGGTGAACGCGGGCAGGTCGGCGCCGAAGCTGGAGAAGGTCTCGCGGAAGATCGGCACCACGTAGATCATCAGCACGGCGCTGATCAGGATCGCCACCGCGATGACCGCGGCCGGGTAGAACAGCGCCTTCTTGATCTTGCCCTTGATGCTCTCGATGTTTTCCTTGTAGGTGGCGATGGTCTCCAGCACGGTTTCCAGCACGCCGGAGGATTCGCCGGCGCGCACCAGGTTGCGGTACAGCTCGTCGAACTGCACCGGGAACTGGCTCATCGCTTCGTAGATGGAGGCGCCGCCCTCGATGTCGCCGCGCAGGGTGTTGACCATCTTCTTCATGGCCGGATTCTTGTTGCCGCCGCCAATGATCTCCAGCGCCTGCACGATGGGCACGCCGGACTTCATCATGGTGGCGATCTGGCGGCTGAACACCGCGATATCGCGCGGCGAGATCTTCTTGGCCCCGCCGCCGAACAGCGGCTTCGGCTTCGCCTTGACCACGGTCGGGGTGATGCCCTGGCGGCGCAGCTCCGCGCGCAGCAGGTTGGCGGTGCGCGCCAGCTGCTCGCCCTTCATCACCTTGCCGCGCTTGTCGCGGCCCTGCCAGACGAATTCCTCCAGCGCGTTCAGCCGGTGGGCCTCGGCTTTCTCGCGGGCCTTGCCGATGGCGGCTCTGCGTGCGGACATGGGGCTCCCCTTCAATCCTTGGTGACGCGGTTGATTTCGACGAGGCTGGTGATCCCCTGTTTCACCTTGTCCAGCGCCGAGCGCCGCAGATCGCGGACGCCGCTGCGCTGGGAAGCCTCGGTCAGCTGCTGGACATTACCACCAGCCAGCACGATCTGCTGGATTTCCTCGGTCATCGGCATCACCTGGTAGATGCCGGCGCGGCCCTTGTAGCCGCCGGTGCAGTCCTCGCAGCCCACCGCCTCGTAGACGGTGATGCCGGCGTGGATCTCGTCGGCGGTGAAGCCTTCGGCCAGCAGGGCGTGTTCCGGCAGGTGCACCGCGCGCTTGCAGTCGTGCAGGCGGCGCACCAGGCGCTGGGCGATGACCAGGTTCACCGAGCTGGTGATGTTGTAGGGCGCGATGCCCATGTTCATCAGGCGGGCGATGGTCTGCGGCGCGTCATTGGTGTGCAGGGTGGACAGCACCATGTGGCCGGTCTGGGCCGCCTTCACCGCGATCTCCGCGGTTTCCAGGTCGCGGATTTCGCCCACCATGATCACGTCCGGGTCCTGGCGCAGGAAGCTGCGCAGGGCGGCGGCGAAGGTCATGCCGCGCTTGGCGTTCTGCTGCACCTGGTTGACGCCCGGCAGGCGGATTTCCACCGGGTCCTCCACCGTGCTGATGTTGCGGGTCTCGTCGTTCAGGATGCCCAGCGCGGTGTACAGGCTCACGGTCTTGCCGGAGCCGGTGGGGCCGGTGACCAGCACCATGCCGTAGGGCTTGTGGATGTTGTCCAGGAACAGCTTCTGCTGGTCCGGCTCGTAACCCAGTTTCTCGATGCCCATCTTGGCGGCGCTGCCGTCCAGGATGCGCAGCACGATCTTCTCGCCGAACAGGGTGGGCAGCGTGCTGACGCGGAAGTCGATCTGCTTGGTCTTGCTGATGTTGAGCTTGATGCGGCCGTCCTGCGGGATGCGCTTCTCGGCGATGTCCAGCTGGGCCATCACCTTCAGGCGCGCCGCGATGCGCGCGTGCAGCTTCACCGGCACCTTCTTGAACGTCTTCAGGATGCCGTCGATGCGGAAGCGCACCCGGTAGTCCGTCTCGTAAGGCTCGAAGTGGATGTCCGAGGCGCCGCGGCGGATCGCGTCCACCAGCGCCTTGTTGACGAACTTGACGACCGGGGTGTCCTCGCCCTTGGCGTCCACGCCGGTGTCGTTGCTCAGGTCGTCGTCAGCCCCGCTCACCTCCAGCCCGTCCAGGCCGTCCGCATCGGCCAGGTCGTCGGCCATCGCGTCGGCGGCTTCCAGCCACTGGTCCAGGCTGCGCTTGATCCGGTCGGCGTCGACCAGGATCGGCTCCACGGTTAAGTTGGTCTGGAACTTGATGTCTTCCAGCGCCCGGTTGTTGGTGGGGTCGGAAGTGCCGACAAACAGCCGGTTGCCGCGCTTGAACAGCGGCAGCACCTGGTGCTTGCGCAGCAGCTCTTCCTTGACCAGGGCAATCGCCGACTGGGCCGGATCGATGGCCAGCGCGTCCACCAGCGGCATGCCGAACTCGATGGAATTGGCGGCGGCCAGCGCGCCCGGCGACACCAGCCGGCGGTCGGCCAGATAGGAGGCCAGCGGCATCTTCTCGGCGGTGGCGCCGTCCATGGCCTTGCGGGCCACGGCCTCGTCCAGGGCGCCATCCAGCACCAGGCGCCGGGCGATCCCGGTGATTCCCATCAGATTGGCGGCGGGTGCAGTGCTCATCGGTCGGGCGATCTCCACGGGAACGGTGCGACTTTAGCGTATACGCAAAACAAGGCCCAACGCGGCACCAGCCGACGTCTTGCGCAGCCGCAAATGCGCGGGGTGTCAGCTCGTGTCCGCGCTGCTCACCGCCGCCTGCAGGTTGCGCCAGCCGATCACGCGCACGCCGCTGCGCTCATAGGCGTCGTCGCCGCCGTACACCAGCCACGGCGGCAGGGCTTCCGCACCGGCAAAACGCGCGGCCTTCTGCGCGGCGCGGATGTAGTCGGGCGTCACAGTGGCGCCGGACTTGATTTCCACCGGCTGCAGTCGGCCACTGGTTTCGAACAGCAGGTCTGCTTCGAGTCCGTTGTTGTCGCGCCAGAAATACAGATCCGTCGGCAACCCCTGATTCAGGCGGGCCTTCATGAATTCGCCCACGACCAGCGTTTCGAACAGCGCGCCGCGCAGCGGGTGCAGGCCCAGGGTAGCCGCATCGCGGATGCCCAGCAGCCAGCACGCAAGTCCGGTATCGACGAAATGCAGCTTGGGCGACTTCACCAGGCGCTTGCCGAAGTTGCGGTGGTAGGGCGGCAGCAAGAACACAATGTCACTGGCTTCCAGCACCGACAGCCAGGCGCGCGCGGTATGGTTGGAGATGCCCGTTTCACCCGCCAGCGCGCTGATGTTGAGCAGCTGCCCGGTGCGCGCGGCGCACAGGCGCAGGAAACGCTGGAACGCGGAGAGATCCTGCACGTTGAGCACCTGCCGCACGTCGCGCTCCACATAGGTCGCGACATATGAGGCAAACCAGTCCGCAGGCCGCAACGGCTGCGCATGCAGCGCGGGATACATGCCCAGCAGGAGCAGCGCATCCAGAGGGCGCTGGGCCGTCTGCGCAGCCGGCAATTCCGCCAGCGACAGCGGCAGCAGCCGGGTCATGCCCACCCGACCAGCCAGCGATTGGGTGACGCCGGACAACAGCCCGAACTGCTGGGATCCGGTCAGCACGAACCGCCCCGGCACCCGATCCGCGTCCACCATGCCCTGCAGATACGAGAACAGATCCGGCCAGCGTTGCGCCTCATCGAACACCGCCCCGTGCGCGAAGCGCGCCAGGAAGCCGCGCGGATCCTCGCTGGCGAAAGCACGTTCCTGCGGGTCTTCCAGGCTGACGTACGGCTTGTCGGCAAACAGCTGCCGCGCCAGCGTAGTCTTGCCTGACTGGCGCGGCCCGGTCATGGCCACCACCGGGAAGCCTTGGGCCAGGCGCTGCAGGGTTGGGGTCAGGGCACGGGGGAGCATGCTGAAATCATACAATACAAAGAAAAAATCTCCGAAATGTATGAGTTTGTCGAGAACGGTGACGACAACGGGGTCAGGTTCAGTTTCATCAGACGGCCGAAACCGTACTGGCCGATGGGGGCCTGATATTCGCGAACTGGGGGGACATATCCGTTGTTGGTATCGGACTTCTGCCGCTTGGCGGCTCAGGAAGTGAACCTGATCCCGTTCCTGACCCGTTCCAAATATGTCTTGCTTCAAGGACACATTTTGATGTATCAGGTAAATTGTCTCGATTAAAGGACATGATCGGTCATGCATTTTCCGATTCGCACGCTGCTGGATCTGGGAGAGGCCGTGCGCGGTGCGCGATGCGAACAGGGCTTGAAGGCAACCCTGGTCGCGGCGCAGTCCGGCCGCAGCCGGGATCTGCTGCATCGACTGGAAACGGGGCGAGATGTCACCACCGGCGCGTTGCTCGATGTGCTGCGCAGCATGGGGTACACCCTGCGCCTGGAGCCGTTGGGTTTGCCCACGCTGGAAGAAGTCCGCCAACGCTTCGCCGAAGACGATGACGGCTGACAGTGACATGGACATGGACGCGCGCATCAAGCTGCTGCAAGTGAATGTGGCAGGCCGTCTCTCTGGGCAGTTGCTGCAGCAGTCCGGCTTCGAATACCGATATCTGCAGGCGGATCCGGCCCAGCCTGTGGTGGGGTTGCTGATGCCACCCGCGCGGCTTACCTGGCACGACGGCGCGCTGTTCCCGGTAATGGATCAGAATCTCCCGGAAGGCGATCTGTTCAACCGCCTGCGCCAGCAATTCCCCAAGCAGGCGATGACTGCCATGCGCCTGCTTGCGTTGATCGGCGACAACGGCATCGGCCGGCTGGGCTACCGCGTGCCCGGCGGCGCGGCACCGGCGGCGGGTGTGCCGATCGCCCGGCAAACCCTGCTGCGCATGCCGTTCACGGTGCAGGTGTTCGACGAACTGGTGGGTGCCTACCTTGCCACCGGTATTGGCGTGGCCGGCATGCAGCCCAAGATCATGGTGCGCGACCGCGCCACCATCCCCATCCCCAATCTGATCGTGAAAACCGCCGGCGCAGGCTATCCCGGCCTGACCGCCAACGAATATCTGTGCATGACGGCGGCCGCGCGTGCCGGCATCGACGCGGCCAAGGTGGAACTGAGCGACGACGGGCAACTCCTGCTGGTGGAGCGCTTCGATCTCGAAGCCGATGGCCAGCGCCTCGGCTTCGAAGACGTGGCGTCGCTGATGGGGTTGCGCGTGCGCGATACGTTGTCCGAACGCAAATACCACGGCAGCTACCAGCGCATCGCCGAGCTGCTGGGCATGATCACCGGCAATCGTCGCGACCTGCAGCGCTTCTACGAACAACTGGCGTTTTCGATCATGGTGGGCAATGGCGATGCCCATCTGAAAAACTTCGGCGTGCTCTATCGCGGCGTGGCCGACGACATCCGCCTTGCCCCCATGTTCGATGTCGTCACCACGCGCATCTACCGCTACCAGCGCTCCCCCGGCGGCCCCGAACTGGAAGACCACAGCATGGCCCTGCGGCTGTGGTCGGGGAAAGCACAGCGCTCCAAGGCCTATCCCCTGCCGGAAGAACTGCGCCGCTTCGGCCGCGACGTCTGCGGCGTGCGCGACCCGCAGGCACCGTTGGACAGGATTGCCGCAGCCATGGCCGATACCCTGCACGCCGCCGCCGATCCACGCATTCCCGCCGGCCTGCTGGCGCGGCTGCGCCCGGTGTGGGAGAACGGAATCCGGTATGGGCAGTGAGAACCGCAGTCCGCCGCACCCCGGCCCGATCCCGCAATCGTTCGCGCTAATCTAGCGTCATGGGGAACCCGACGCTCAGCATCATCCTGCCAGCCAAGAACGAGGCCGAAGGCCTGCGCGGCACCTTGCCGGCGCTGCGGGTGGCCTATCCGGACGCGGAGATCATCGTCGTCGACGACGGCTCCACCGACGACACCGCGCGAGTCGCCCGCGAGGCAGGTGCCAGCGTGCTGTCCTCGCCCTATTCCATGGGCAACGGCGCCGCCATCAAGCGCGGTGCGCGTGCAGCAAGGGGCGAAATTCTGGTGTTCATGGATGCGGACGGCCAGCACGGCGCAGGCCACGTCCGCGCCCTGCTGGACAAGCTGCGCGATGGCTACGACATGGTGGTGGGCGCCCGCGACCGCAGCGGCCAGGCCAACCTGCACCGCGGCCTGGCCAATGGGTTCTACAACCGCCTGGCCAGCTGGATGACCGGCCACCGCATCGCGGACTTGACCTCCGGCTTCCGCGCCGTGCGCGCCGACAAATTCAGGGAGTTCCTGCACCTGCTGCCCAACGGCTTCAGCTACCCCACCACCAGCACCATGGCGTTCTTCCGCAGCGCCTACCCGGTGGCCTATGTGCCCATCCCCGTGGCCAAGCGGGTGGGCAACGGCAGCCACATCCGCCCGCTCAAGGACGGCGTGCGCTTCCTGCTGATCATCTTCAAGATCGCCAGCCTGTACTCGCCGTTGAAGCTGTTCGCGCCGACCGCGGCGGCGTTTTTCCTGGCGGCGCTGGGCTGGTATGGCTACACCTTCGCCACGCAGGGCAGGCTCACCAACATGAGCACATTGCTGTTCAGCGCGGCGGTGATCATTTTCCTGATCGGGCTGATTTCGGAGCAGATCACCAACCTGACCTACCGGCGCGATGGCTGAACCATCGGTGTGCGCTGGGCTAGACTCACCCAAACAACGTGGAGCGTGCGATGCGGCTGAGCCAGGAGCATATCCGGGCGTTGAAGCGGCTGGCCGAGGAAGAGGCCGGCCCGTCGGCGCGGCTGCGCCTGTTCGGCTCGCGTCTTGATGATGCAGCCCGCGGTGGCGACGTCGATCTGCTGCTGGAGCTGGATGCCCCGGTGGCACACCCGGCACCGCTGATCGCCCGCCTGGCGGCGCGCGCCAGCCGCGCCATGGACGGGCGCAAGGTGGATGTGCTGCTGTTGGCGCCCAATCTCATGCGCCAGCCCATTCACGACATCGCCCAGAGGCAAGGGGTTCTGTTATGACGGGCGACGATGCCCAACTGCAGCGGCTGCGGTTTCTTGCGCGCGTCGTGCAGCGCGAAAGCAAGCATCTGCTGACCACTGACCGGCGCGTGTTCGCAAAGCCGTTCACGCAGGATCGCGCCAAGGCGCTGGCGGAAGATGTGGAGTTGGCGGAACGGGTGGAGGCATTTGCCGCGCGTTTCGGCCGCCTGCAGGACACGCTGGGCGACAAATTGATCCCGGCACTGCTGCGCGCACTGGGCGAGCCCGTGGGTGCAGCCATCGACAACCTCGATCGCGCCGAACGTCTGGGATGGCTGCCGTCGTCCGAGCAATGGTTGATTGTCCGCCGGTTGCGCAACCAGATGGTGCATGACTACATCGAAGATCCGGCCATCCTTGCCAGCGCCCTGCAGATGGCGCACACGCAAGTTCCGATGCTGATCGAGACCAGCCGTGCGCTGCTGGAGGAGCTCGACCGGCGCGGCTGGTCGTCGCCGTGACCGACGCGGCCAAACGTGCCCGCATCCTCCACATCACCCGCAACCTGCCGCCGCTGGTGGGCGGCATGGAGCGGCTGAACTGGCACATCGCCGATGAACTGTCGCGGCGGGCGCAGGTGCAGGTCATCGGCCCGCAAGGGGCTGCTGCGCTCAAGCCGGCAAATGTCGAACTGAGCGAAGTTCCGCTGCGCCCGCTGCCGCGCTTCCTGCTGGCGTCCGCATGGCGGGCGCTGCGGCTGGCACGGCGACAGCGCCCGGAGATCGTGCTTGCCGGCAGCGGCCTGACCGCCCCTGCGGCATGGCTGGCCGCCCGCGCCTGCGGCGCGCGTGCGGCGGCCTATGTGCATGGGCTCGACGTGGCCGTGCGCCATCCGCTGTACCGCGCAATCTGGCACCCGTTGCTGCGGCGGATGGATGTGGTGGTGGCCAACAGCCGGCCCACCGCGGATCTGGTCCGCGCGCTGGGCGTCGCCGAGGACCGGTTGCGCATCGTGCATCCCGGCGTCGCGTTACCGGCGGCGCCGCAGTCGCACGATGCCCTGCACGCGTTTCGCGAGCAGCACGGGCTGGGCGACGCCCGTTTGCTGCTGTCGATCGGGCGGCTGACCCACCGCAAAGGGCTGCGGGAGTTCGTTCGCAACGCCCTGCCCGGCATCGTGCAAGGGGCGCCGGATGTCGTGCTTGCCGTGATCGGCGATGCGCCGACCGATTCCCTGCTGGCGGGCGTGCAATCCCGCGACAGCATCCAGGCCACGGCGGATGCCGCGGGCGTCGGCCGGCACCTCCGCTTCCTGGGCGTCATCACCGATCCGCAAGCGCTTGCCTGTGCGTACGAATCCGCGGCCCTGCATGTGTTCCCGGTCCGCGAACTGCCGGGCGACCCTGAGGGTTTCGGCATGGTGGCCATCGAAGCCGCGGCGCATGGCCTGCCGACCGTCGCCTTCGCCACAGGAGGCATCGTGGATGCAGTGGCGGAAGGGCGTTCCGGGAGGCTGATCGCCCCTGGCGATTACGATGGCTTGCGCGATGCCGCGCTCGCCGTGTTGCGTGATGGCGAAGGCGCATGGCGTACACGCGCGCAGGACTTCGCCCGGCAGTTTGCCTGGCCGCGGTTCGGTGCATCCCTGCGGACCAGCCTGGGCATTGGTGGTGGAGCTGCGGATGCGACACAGGCGGCGGACATATGAACCGGCAGGCACATGCCGTCACCGATCTGGCATCTCGCAAGCTCAAGGCACTCAAGATCGAGCGCCTGTTGGGACTGAAGCCGGGAGCAAAGCCGCTGGAGTTGCTGGAGATCGGGACAGGCTCCGGTGGAATTGCACACTATTTCGGAACACATCCAACCCTGTCCTGCAATGTCACCGCGGTAGATGTGCACGACAATCGGCAGGTTCACGCAGGCTACGACTACATCCCGGTGCAGGGCGTCGAACTCCCGTTCGAAGACGCTAGATTCGACGTGGTGATCAGCAATCACGTCATCGAGCATGTAGGTGACAAGGAGGCGCAACTGACGCACTTGCGCGAGATCCGCCGTGTGTTGAGAGCCGGTGGTTGTGTCTATCTGGCCGTACCCAACCGCTGGATGCTGACCGAGCCGCACTACCGCCTGAAGTTTCTCAGCTGGCTGCCGAAGCCGTGGCGCACGCCTTACCTTCGATGGTCAGGAAAAGGCGATCTTTACGATTGCGAGCCGCTGGAGCTGGCGCAGATCGAGGCAATGCTGGCGACAGCGGGTGTGAGCTATCGGAATATCTGCGTTGAAGGACTGCGGGAAACGCTGGATATCGAGCGGCCGGGCGCGCTGGCGACCCGATTGTTGAGGCGGGTTCCAGATAATCTGCTCAAACGATTCCGTGGGCTCATCCCTACCTTGATCTATCGTATCGAGAAGAGCGGCCATGGCCGATAGCGCGCCCGCCATCTGGTTTCCCGCCGTACGCACATGCACCGGCACCGACGTGTTCACCGAGCGGTTGGTAGCTGGACTGCGGGCGCGTGGCCTGCGCGCAGAAATCACATGGTTGCCGCTACGCGCGGAGTACGCGCCTTGGACGGTGCGCGTGCCCAAGGCGCCGGAATGGGCGACGGTCTGCCACATCAATACCTGGCTGCATCCGCGCTTCATCCCCCGGCAATTGCCGGTCGTGGCGACGCTGCACCATTCGATCCACGACCCGGCATTGAAGCCTTACAAGGGATGGTTGCGCGCCGCCTATCACCGCTGGTGGATTGCGCCCATTGAACGCCGTGTCTTGCGCCGGGCCGACCGGGTAGTGGCTGTCAGTCGCTTCGTGGCCGAGATGGCCCGCCAGACCCTGTGTGATGTGCCGATGGAGGTCATCTACAACGGCATCGATACGGAGGTGTTTCGGCCCGGAAACCGCGTGCGGCAACCGGGTGAACCGTTTCGTCTGCTCTATGTCGGCAGCTGGATGGCGCGTAAAGGCGTGGATCTGCTGGCCCCGATCATGCGTGAGTTGGGGGGCGAATTTGAATTGCAGTACACCGGCGGCCCGGCGGCGGAAAAAGACAAGCTCACCATGCCGTCAAACATGCATGACGTGGGGCGCCTGACAGGGCCGCAGGTAGTTGCTGCGATGCAAGGTGCGGATGCGTTTCTGTTCCCGTCGCGTAGCGAGGGGCTGCCGTTGGTTGCCATCGAGGCTATGGCTTGCGGCCTGTCTGTCATTGCGATGCAGGGGACGTCCGTCGAAGAGGTAGTTGCGCATGGCAGAACGGGCCTGCTGTGCAAGCGAGAGGAAGTTCTGGCATTTGCAGAGGCTGCACGAGCCATGGCGACGGATCGGCAGCTGCGCCTTGCGTGCGGTGCTGCTGCGCGCGAGATGGCCGCGGCCCATTTCCGGGAAAGCAAGATGGGCGACGCCTATATCCAGACGTATCACGACCTTCTGGAAGGGAACGCATGACCGCCGCCATCACCATCCACTTCCGGAAGCCGGAACTGACCGCAAGGTGCATCGACAGCCTGCTGGCCGATGGGTGGGCGCCGGTTCTGGTTTGGGACAACTCCGCGGACGAGGGGTACAGCCTGCGGGCGCTTGCCGCCCGCTACGCCGGGGAGCCGCGCGTGCAGCTTGTCGCCAATCAAACCAACCTCGGGTTCGGCAAGGGCATGAATGCCGCCCTGTCCGAGCTGGAGCGCAGGGGCCATGCCGGCCCCCTCCTGCTGGTCAACAACGATGCGGAGGTATTGCCCGGCATGCGTGCGGCGCTGCTTGCCGCGCTGCCCCGCGACAGTACCGTACCGGCGCTGGTGGCCCCCCAAATTCTCCAGGGTGGCCAAATTCAGGGGTGGCTGTACTACCAACGATGGCTGGCGCTGGTGACCGGTCGCCCGTTGCCGGGCAGCGTTGCCTACCTCAGCGGTTGTTGCCTGCTGGTGCGACGTACCGACCACGCTTCGCCCTTGTTCGACGAGGACTTCTTCATGTACGGCGAGGACGTCGAGCTGTCATGGCGCTGGCGCAGGCAGGGCGGGGCGCTGGTGTTGCTGGATGAGGTCTGGTTGCGCCACGCCGGATCTGCCAGCAGCGGGCAGGCCAGTGCGGCCTACGAGCGTTTTCTGGTCGGGTCGCACTGGATGTTGGTGCGCAAGCTTGCGGGCGCGGGATTCCAAAGGTGGGTGATGTGCGCCACGAAATTGCCGGCGTTGATTGCCCGTGCTTGCCTTCGGGCATTGCGCTACCGCTCGCTGGTGCCAATCAGGGCGTTAGCTGAAATTGCCCGAGTCGCTGCGTAATTTTTCGATCAACGCGAGATGCTGGCGTGCGGCTTCGGATGCTGTGAACTGTGAAAACCATTGCTCGCTGGGGCGCTCGGCGGTCCATGGCTCCTTGATGGATTGCAATATGGCATCGGCAAGCGCTTGGGCGTCATCGACGGGGACTAGCTTCCCATAGCGTCCATCTTCCAGCAGCTCAGACGGGCCGAAATCACAGCTCGTGGATATCACTTTCGTACCCGCCAACATCGCTTCCACTAGCACCAGGCCGAAGCCTTCAAAGCGCGAGCTGAGCACAAAAGCATGTGCAGCAGACATCTGGGAGATGGCGTGCGGCGTGAAGCCTGCGAGGCATATGGATTCGTTCATTCCGCAGGATGCGATTTGATTTTGTAGGGTGTCACGAAGTGCCCCCTTCCCAAAGATGATCAAGCGTGCATCGGTCCTCTTTCTTGCGCGCGAGAACGCGTCAATGAGCACGTCGAATCCTTTTTGATGTTCCAGTCGCCCCATCGCAACGAATGTGGGGACAGATTTATCCCTTAGCCATGGATGCAGTGTCTCCTCCGTCCCAGTGATTTGTGGCGCCGAGTCATCGATGACCGGGTTGAGGATCGTGGTCAGTCGTGATGATGGGATGCGAAGAAAATCAGCCGTCGGCTGGGCGAGTGATTGAGATACCGCGATCACGTGCGCCTTTCGTGCGGCCCAGCGGGACAGGTGGGGGCCAATAATTCGATTGAGCCAAGTGCCTTGCTGCCAATCGATGTGCAGGTTGTTTTCGTTGCGAATTACTAGGGCTGGGGTATTGCGCCAGCTCAGGCTGGACAAGGCGGCTGCAATTCCAGTATAGATTCCAAAGCAAATGACGGCATCCGGATTTAGTTCGTTTACAAGCGCTGCGAGATTTCGCCGAGCTTTGATGGGTTTGCTTGATTTCAGGTCAAATAATGAGCAATGTCGATTCACTTTTGACGCCAGCTCGCCCGCTAGCGAGGGAGGTGCAATCGTGACCTCGTGGCCCAGTGATGCCATGGCGGAAGAAAGTAATATCGCAACTTGTTGTGCGCCACCACTTGATAGTTGTGGGGTAAAAAATATTATGCGCACAGCTCTACCTTGGTTTGATTAGTAGTATGTCTGTAAATTCGTTGATAGTGCGATATTTATTATTAACCTTATCGAGGGAAGTGCTTGTGCTATTTGGTGACTTAAGGTCGAAAATTTCGTAACCCAGAGTTGCTTTTTTAAGTAATTCAAGTCCTCCGGAATGCTCAAGATATGTGGGGTTGAACTCGCATACCGCCGGAGTCCCCGTGCTGAGCAGCCGCCCAGCGCCGGTGAGTGCATGCCCCTCATAGCCTTCGATATCCATCCAGAGCAGGCTAGGTGCCGATGGAAGGTCTAGATCGTCCAGCTTGGATGAAGAGACCGGGATGCCTTCTGCGCCGATGCTGTGATTCCCGCTGTTCGTGGCGGATTCGTGGAGGTGCAGTGTGACGCCGCTGCGGTCGCCGACTGCCTGCGCCAGCACGGTGACGCGATCCTCCAGCCCATTCAGCGCGATGTTGGCGCGCAGCAGCCGGAGGTTGTGGGGGTGCGGTTCGATGGCGGTGGCAGTCTGGATGAGTCCGCGTTTTAGCGCCGGAATGGTGATGGTGCCGATGTTCGCGCCGACGTCGATCAGGTGAGTGGGGGCTGGGCGCCCCTCCCGCGCCAGAATGGCCAAGGCGGTCTGGAGCTTTGCGAAGTCGAATTCCCCGTGCAGAAACACCTCCCGCCCGATGACCTTGTCGGCGGTGGACACCACAAAGTGCTCCGGGTGGCCGGCCACCAGATAGGGTACGGGCATCGCGTCGTAGGCAGCCCTGCGCAGGAGGGGCGGGCCGCCCCTGAGCAATGAGAACAGCGTTTTGCTGGCGGCCAGCAAGGGGCGACGCAGCAGTCTGGAGTTGCGGAGACGATCTGCGATTTGCATGGACTATCCAGTAGGCCGGCGTCAGCGCGATGCGCGCATTGCGAAGCCCAGCAATGCCAGGCTCATGGTGGTTTCTGCAATGTAGCTGGCGATCGCCGCGCCTGCCATCCCATGGGCCGGCACCAATGCGGCCACTGCGCAGACGCTGACGCCGCCGCCGAGGATGCAGGACCAGCTGATGTGCTGCATGTGGCCGTGGTGGATGGCGTGAAAATTGAGCAGGGCTCGGCCTACCTGGAGCAGCGGCAGCCAAGCCAGCATGCGCAGCACGCGAATGGCGCCTTCGTGGGCGCTGCCTACCAGAAGCGGGAGCAGTGGCGCGGCCAGCCAGACCAGCGCCCCCATGGCCAGTGCCATCAACAGCAGTGCGGCACCGGTTCGGCGCAGCTGCGGGAGCGGGTTCGCTTGTGCATAGAGCTTGGGCCAAAGGGCTTCTTGTAGTGCCTGCAAAGGAAGGCTGGCCATGTCCACCGCGCGCTGCGCGATGTTGTAGCTGCCGGCAAGCCCGAAGCCCGCATGCGCCAGCACTGGTTTGTTGAACTCGCCCTGCAGGCGCATGGCCAGTGCGGATGCACTGAACGGCAGCCCGCTGCGCACCGGCATGGCTTCCGTCGCGTCCTCCGCGACGACCGACGCCACAGTGCGCACCACCGGCCACAGCAGCAGGGCATACACCCCGCTGGCGGCAGTGAATGTCCAGAGGACGGAGGCGATGTCCGTCCGGTTGGTCAGGAAAACCAACAGTCCCAGCGCAAGCAGGCGCAGCAGGGGCAGGCCGGCATTGATGGCGCCGTAGGCGTGGTGCCGGTGCTGCGCTTGGCGGTAGCGTCCGGCCAGTTCGGTGAGTGAGGACGCCAGCAGTTCGCCGCAGATGGCGGCTGCCATGGCGGCAACCGGCAAGCCTTTGGGGATCAGCAGGAGTGCGATGCCGATAGCAGCGGCGGACAACGGCAGCAGCGTCCGGGTCCAGGTGGTGATGGCACGTTCGAGGTACCACGGCGCGGCCTTTGGATCGCGTGCCACGTTGCGCAACACCATGTTGGACAGGCCCAACCCTGCCAATGGGACGACAAAACCGGCCACGGCGATCACCGCGACGAACTCACCGTAGGTCTGAACAGCAAGCGTGCGCGCCAGCAACACGACGGTGCCGGCTTGTGCGGCGGCGCGCAGCATCATCCAGCCAAGCAGCGCCCCTCCGTGTTGCGCCAGCCGGCCTGGCCGCCATTCGAAAACGGCCGTGCCCAAATTGCGCAGGTGGGTCATGTCAAAGTTTCACTAAGGACGGCTTATAAGCAGTTGGGAAGGGTTGCCGATCCGCTTGATACGGAGGGACGACGAGCGTCGCTTGATGGCATGGACTTCGTAGCCCTTGGCCAGCAGGAACTCCGCCAGATAGGCGCCGTCCTGGCCGGGGATGAGGACTTTTTTCATGCTTCGCTCGGGGTGACCGCTTGCTCTGAATCCACGCGTACATTCTGCCTCGCCAGCACGAACAATCCGCTCTCCGTCCGCGCCAGGGAGTGACCCCATCCGGAGGCTGAAAGCTGCTGGTGGAAGTCGCGAAGGTGACGCATGAACAAAGCATAGCCCTTCGGATTGAGCGCATAGCCCAGCCCTTCGCTGAGCACGGAGTCCAGCACGGCGAACCGGTCGGGATCCAGCATGCGAAGGTGCTTGCTGCCGAACGAAACGCCCAGCCCTTCCGGTCGACCGGCCTCCTGGGTGGAGGAGACTGGTGCGATGGCCGCTTCATCGGTATCTGCCGCTAGCGCCGCCCGCATCCATCGGTTCATCTTGTCGCCCAACGTAGTGCCATGGCGTTTATGCAGATTGCCGAAAACGCGGCTGCCGCGCCCCCACTGGCAGATGGCGTCGGAGAGCTTCAGTGCAGACTGATGCGACGGCGTCAGCCTGTATTGCTGGGCCTCTGCCTCAATCTGTGCAGTACTCCGGGCCGATCCTGCGTCATCATCCTCGCGGTTTGCTAGGGCGACTGCGCTTCCCAAGGCGTGTTGTGTGAATGAGAAGCCCGCCATCGACAGCACGCCCTTCGCGCCAGTAGCCTCGTCCTGGACGGTGCGCATCACGCCATCCAGGCTCTGGAATGGAAGGGCGATCCGATGGTCGTCAAATAGATCCTGCCGCTCGCATGTCGGGCAGACCTGGATCCACCTCTTGTCATCCGCCTTCTTCAGCAAGCCTCCGCGGGCGGGGGACTGGCGCAAGGTGCGCCCGCTCATCCGGCTTGTTGGGATGGAGCACTGCTTGCAGGGATTGCCCGGATGGTCGGCTGTCATGGGGCAGCTGCCCGCAGCGCGTTCGCCATTGCGGGGGCCAGCGACTCGGCGAAACTCCCGCTCAGGTGCTGGTTGTCCCGATACGTCACCCGTCCGTCCAGCTCCGCGCGACAGAGGCCACCCGGGCAGACGCGAGGCCCCAAGTCCACGAACTCGACGTTGGGGAATCGCGATGCGGCGACTTGCAGCGAGCGTTGTATGGCGTCGGCATCCGCATTCCGGGGCGTCGAGGTGCAGCGCCGTGCATCAGCCAGCCACGCCGGGCGTAGCGCCTGCTGCATCAGGCATTGGGGGCCATCAAAGGGGAGGGCTGGCGTGTCCGCCAGCAGGACGATGCGCTTGGCGGCCGGGCTGATCCGTGCAAGCACGCGGGCGGTGCCTTCCGTCCATTGTTCTGGGGTGTACGCCGCGGGGGCGCTGCCGAAGATGAACAGGTCTGGCTTCAGTGCCTGGACCTTTTGCAGCGCTGCATCGCGCCACTGCGCGCACTCGGTGTATTCGCGGCCGATGCGGGCGTAGAAGATCGGTGCATCAACCATCGGGCAGGCCGACTTGGTGATCACCAGCAGGCGCCAGCCGGCACCGTCCAGCGCGCGATTTACCGCAGGGAACCATTGGCCGACATGGCTATCGCCCATCAGCACCGCGGTACGCGGGGCCTGTTCGCTGCCGAAACTGCAGATGCGCACCGTCGCGCTGCGGTACCAGTCATCGCAGCCCATGGCGTAGATGGCCGGTGCGTCCGTGCGCGCGGCCGCATAGCGTTGCAATGCCGGCGTCTGCAATGCGTCGCCGGCCTGCCGTGTCCAGTGCGTTGCCAATGCGGACATCGCCGCCATACCGGCCAGCGAGACGAGCACGGCGACACGCGGGAAGGCCAGCCACTGCCGCCAGCGACGCAGTGGCGCTTCCACCAGCGCGTGGGACGCCGCGGCCAGTGCAAGCGAAACCGCCACCAGCAACGCCCGGAATTCCGGCGCTTGGCTGCCGGTGTAGGCCGCGCCCAGCAGCAACACTGGCCAATGCCACAGATACCAGGAATAAGAGATGCGCCCCAGCCATTGCAGCGGCGGCAGCGAGAGCAGGGCGCCGGCGCCGCGCTTGCCGTGAGGCAGGCAGCCTGCCAGCACCACCAACACGGCGCCTATGGTCGGCAGCAGCGCCCATGCACCGGGATAGGCGCGCCGGGCATCCAGCAGCAGGCCGCAAGCAACGATCAACGCCAGCCCCAGCAGGCCAAGCCCGGGTGCGGCCTGCGTCAGGCGGAGCGAAGCAGGCGGCGTGCGTGCAAACAGCAGCCAGACCAGGGCACCTGCGGCGAACTGCCAGGCACGCAGCGGCATCATGTAGAAGGCCAGCAGCGGCGCCGTGCGGGTCAGGGCGATGCACGCCAGCAGGCTGGCCAGCAACACCACCCCCATGCCGATCCGCAGCCTGGCGACACCGCGTTCTCCATCGCGTGCCAGCAGCCACAGCACCAATGCGGGCCAGACCAGGTAGAACTGTTCCTCGACGCCCAAAGACCACGTGTGCAGGTACAGGTTGGTTTCGCTCCCGGCGGCAAAATAGTCGAAGTTGCCAAGCGCGAAGTGGACATTGCTCAGCCATAAGGCCGCCATCTGCGCAGTGAACAACTGCTCTTTTTGTTCAGACGGCGAAAGCAACCAGGTGGAGGCAAGCCCCACCACCAGCAGCATCAGCAGCAGCGCAGGCAGCAACCGGCGCAAGCGGCGCACATAGAACGGAAGCAGCCGGATCCGCCCCGTGGCACTGACTTCCTCGACCAACTTGCCGGTAATCAGGAAGCCGGACAGGACGAAGAACACGTCCACCCCGATGAAGCCGCCTGCCAGCCAGGGCACGCCCGCATGTGCGGCTACCACCAGCAGGATCGCAACTGCACGCAGACCTTCGATGTCGGGGCGGAAGTGCGGACGATTAGTGTCCATGCAGATCATGCGATTCGAGATGCGTTGGATGATGCGGATATACGCGTCTCAAGGAGAAGAGGTGAATCTGGCTTTCCAAATCTGTTCCACCTCGATTGCCAAGTCGAGACGATTTTTTGTCCTCAGCTCGTTTGCGAGTTGTCGTGGGAAGGGATCCATTGGGTTTGCAGCATTGAGTGCGATCGAAAAATAGGGCATCGCCTGATCGGGTTCATCCAGGTCGTTCATGATGAAGTAGCCGATCGATGCGCTGTTGAAGGGCGCAATGGAGGTTCTGCGTGATAACGTGGCAAAGGCGTTGAGCATTTCCTGCTTGTCCAAGCGAATGCCTTGGCGGGCGTAGTAGGCGAAAATTGTGGGGGCGCGCTGATTTTCCCAGCCCATGCTGACTGTGTTTAGGCGCTTTTGGAATAATTTCCAGTCCTGCGGCGAGATATCGCCGCGCAGCGTTTTCAGGACAATCAGGACAGCAGAATTGTTAAGCGCATAAGGGGCTGCGGTGGTTCCCTTGGTGCAGGCAGCAATTGCTTCATCGAGGTTGGGGTTTTCTACCACGGCCTCGCCGCCGGCCTCGATGTAATCCATGCACAGACCATACCAAGCCCGGGCGGAGTGCGGTGCAAGCTCTGTGCTGCTGCGGGCAAAAGCCATTTTGTCTGCCCAGGAATGGGCGCGCAGAAGTGTGGCACTGGTCATCCCGATCAACAGCGCAACGCAGGCGGCGACGCGGGTGGCGGGTTTCAGGTGCAGAAGTTGCGCCGCGTGTACAAGCAAGCTGCCTATGGCGAGCACTGCGCCGATGAGTGCGAAACTGTTGCGGTGTTCGAATGCCAGTTCAAGCCCGATCACATTGCTCGTGATGAAATGGGCGCTGAAAAACAGCAGGACCCCCGACGAGAAAAGAGGCCAGCGCGTGCGTATCCTCCAGGCGAGCCCGAGCAGTGCCAGCAATGCCGCGATCGCGGGGAGAGTCGTCCAGGGCTGGAGGAGGCCACGCGAGGGTTGCAGCCAGTCGTAATAGAACGGCATGTGCGAAGGCAGGGGCACCAAGATTTGCCATAAGTACATGCATAGCACTCTGGCCTGGGTGAGCAGGCGTTCCGGCGTTGAAAAATCGCGGGCCGGATACGCTTCCCAATGCCAGTGGTTCGGGACCACCCACAGGGCATAGGCTGCCGCACCGGCCAGCGTGGCGATCAGGTAGCCGCGGCGCAAGCGGGTGGCCAGGCCGGTGTCCGCAGCGGCAAAGCGCAGCACGGTCAGTTCCAGTGCCAATGTGTACGCGGGTAGCAGGATGCTGTCTTCCTTGCAGCCCATGGCTACAACCCACAGCAGCATTGAGACCAGCAGCCCCGTTCGTCCGGGATTGCCTGCGATCTGGGCCCGCCTGGCCTGCAGGTAGGCCAGCAGCGCCAGCACCAGGAACAACGTACCCATGGTCTGCATCCGCTGTACCACATACAGCACGGAAGACACCTGTAAAGGGTGGAGGGCCCATGCCAATGCCAGTGCGGGAGCGGCCCACTGGGCGCGCTTGGCCGGAATGCTTGCGGCCAACAGCAGTGCGTGGAAAAACCATGCCAATGCGCAGGAGGTTAGGGCATGGATCAGGATGTTTGTTGCTTTGAATGTCGCCGGGTCGAAGCTGCCAGCGCGCCAGTAGTCCAGTGCGAATGTCAGCGTGGGAACTACCCGCAGACTGCCCGAGAGCTGTGGAGCCGTTGCAAGCTTGAGCAATCCGTCGACACTCAGTTGCTTCAGTTCAAGCATGTTGTTGTTGATGATGTTAGGGACATCATCGAGAACAAAGCCACCGGGCAGGCCCGCTGCAAAGGGCAGTGCTGCCAGTAGTGCAGCAATCACGCTGACAAAAAAGCTAACCAATAGTTTTTGGTGGGTGGTCGTGAGCATGAGCAGGATTGTTGTAGGAGACTTCGGCTTAACTATGCATTGATCAGTCGAGGATAACCATTTCGCGACCGATGGATAAAAAAGAAAGCTCCTCGTATGAGGAGCCTTTCAGGTAGAGCTTCGTGCTGCTTAGAGATGACAGGTGGCCGTGGTGGGGCTGCAAGTCGGATCGGCAATGCCGGGGCTGGCGCTGATGAACGTACCTGATGCGTCGCCTGAGTCGCATGCCTTGGGTGTAAACGTCGGCAAAGACGTATTGGTAAGAGATGCCGCAACATAAAAGTTCATGAATGCTTTGGCTTCGGCGAGACAAGCGTTTTCTGCAGACCTGGCTCGGTAATTGTTGTAGGCCGGCAGGGCAATGGCGGCCAGAATGGCGATGATGGCCACAACGATCATCAGCTCGATCAAGGTGAAGCCTTGTGTGGTGTCACGCATGGTCGTGTCCTAAGTAGATGTCCCCTGCAATGAGTGAAGCAAGGATTAGGCCAAAGCTGTAATGGCCAAAAAAAAGCCCCTCAGATGAGGGGCTTTTTCGAGCTTGATGCCCAGGTTACGGAGCAACCGAGCAGGTGGCGGTAGTGCTGCTGCAGGTGGTGTGCTTGACGCCCGGGGACTTGGGCGTGAAATCGCCGGTAGGCATGGTGCCGCTGGTGCATGCCTTGCTCTTTGCGCCCGGGAGCGTCATGGAGGAAACCGAAGCAGACAGCCACGAATTTGCGTAAGCCTTTGCTTCCGCCAAGCAGGCGCTTTCGGCCGACTTGATGCGGTAGTTGTTGTACGCCGGCAGCGCGATGGCGGCCAGGATGGCGATGATCGCGACCACGATCATCAGTTCGATCAGGGTGAAGCCTTGCTGCTTGTTCATGGTGTATCCCCTAGGGTTGGTTGGGTGGTTCACGTGCTGCGTTCCCGCCGGTACCGGTCCCGACCTGGGGCGCGGTGCACGTGCGGAAGTTATAACGCAGGATTCATGCCAAATGCGGACAAGTGGGCATGGGTGGCCGTTCTGTGGCCGCCGTCACGGGTGGCGGCACGAGGGCCGTGGAGAGTGTATGGCACTTTTTGTCGGCATGTGACGCTAAGTGTCATAAGTGTTCGGGGCTGCTGCGGTATTGCGTGCCCGGCGCGACGCGTCGCTCCTTCCGGTTTCCGTGAGGGCAAGAGAATGGTCTGAGCGTCTGCCCTTCCTGCAATTGCGCTTCAGTGCGCCGCGATGTCCTTGCACGATGTCAATGCTGCCCCGCAGGCGGTCCAGATTGCCGATGCAGCCGCCCAACGCTTCTTCGGCGCGCTGTCGGAGGGCGTCGGCGTTGATCAGGCCGGATCGAGCCAGCGTCCGGATGTCTTCGCGGGCCTGGCTGGAGAATCTGCCGGGCTTGCTGACGGCCAGATCCTGCCACCGGCGATGTACATGCGGATGGGCGGGATGTGCGGGGCGACATTGGCCAGCGACGCGGCGATGCGGCCGGCGATTTCCGCAAGCGCGGCGAAGTATTGCGGCGAGGGTCAGGGCGTCCACAGGGCGGAGAAGGGAACGGCGTGGAGGTTCCCGCCGAAGCTGGCGGCGTGCGCCCCGTCATACAGCACCATGCCGCCGATGAAGTCGTCGCCGGCGGCCTGCCTCAGCTTGCGCAGGCCAGCGAAATCGGCGGCATTCACCGAGGCGGCGGCTTTCATCTCGAAGCCCGCGACTTGTCCGCTGTCTGTTTCCAGCACGATGTCCACTTCCACCTGGTCCTTGTCGCGGTAGTGCAGCAGGCGGCAGGCGTGCTCTTGCAGCGGCAGCATTTTCAGCAGCTCTGCATGGACGAAGGTTTCCAGCAGCGTGCCCCAGGTGCTGCGGTCGCGGGCAAGGCGGTCGGGCGTGAGGCCGCGCAGGGTTGCCAGCAGGCCGGTGTCCAGCAGGTGCAGTTTCGGAGTCTTGATCAGGCGGGAGAGGTGGTTGCGGGACCAGGGCCCGAGGCGCTTGACCAGGAAGACCTGTTCGAGGATGCCCACGTATTTGCGTGCGGTCTTGGCATCCATGCCCAGCTGCCCGGCAAGCTGGTTGAAATTGGTCAATTGCGCGCTTTGCCGGGCGATGGCGCGAAGCAGCAGCGGCAGTTGCTCCAGCTTGTCGAGCTGTGCGGTGTCGCGTACGTCGCGCTGCACGATGGCGCGCACGTAATCGCGTGCCAATGCCTGACGGCGTGCGGGCAGCGTGCGGGCCAGCATTTCCGGGTATCCGCCCAGCAGGACGCGCTGTTCAAGGTAGGGGTTGCTTGCGTGATTCGTGGCCTGCGGCGTCTCGCCTGCGAACAGTCGTGGCAGCAGGCCGGAAGGCTGGCCGTGCAGTTCGGCTTGGGAAAACGGCAGGAGTTCCGCGATTTCCATGCGCCCCGCCAGGCTGTCGGAAGTGCCGGGCAGTGACAGGATGTGGGTCGAGCCGGTCAGCAGGAAGCGGCCGGGTTTGCGGTCCTCATCGACCGAATGCTTGATGGCGCGAAGCAAGGCCGGCGCCCGCTGCACGTCGTCGATGATCAGGCGCTCATGTCCGCCGATGAAGCCCACCGGATCGGCCATGGCGGCAGCCAGCAGGGTGTCATCGGGCAGCGGCCAATCTGGATCATAGGCCCGTCCAATGTGGATCAAGTTGTCGTCCAATATGGAATCTGGTGGCGTCCAATCCGGAATTTCAGAGGTGGATCGTGGTGCCTGCCGGCGTGCTGGCCCCGTTTCCGGATAGGCGAGCGGGCAGATTGCCAAGTGGTAATGGGCTGATGTGAATCCGGGTTCGCGCGGCCGGGTGGATGGGCGTGTGCCGTCGAGGCGGGGGTGGAGACTTGGATTGCCCGGTATCGCCACGCTTTGTCGCACTTGGACCCGGCGCGGCAACCGGTTATCGTGCTTTCACTTATGAGCACCCCCGCCCGCAGCACCCCGCCCAACGCCCCTATTTGTGCCCTGGTCGTCGATGACGAGCGCGACATCCGCGAACTGCTGGTGCTGACCCTGGGGCGGATGGGGCTGAAGTGCGACACGGCATCGTCGCTGCATGATGCGCGCGCGCTGCTCAAGCGCAATCAGTACGCGCTGTGCCTGACCGACATGCGCCTGAGCGACGGCTCCGGCATCGAGCTGGTGCAGGAGATCTCCCAGCTGTACGCGCAGACGCCGGTGGCGATGATCACCGCGTTCGGCAACCAGGAGGCGGCGGTGGGCGCGCTGAAGGCCGGTGCGTTCGATTTCGTCAGCAAGCCGGTTGACCTGGCGGTGCTGCGCGGGCTGGTGCAGCACGCGCTGAAGCTGGTGCCCGCCGCGGGGGCGGCCAACGAGGATGCCCCCAGGCGCGCGCCGGTGGTCGAGGCCGTGGCTTCGCGGCTGCTGGGGCAGTCCGCGGCGATGACCGAGTTGCGCGCCACGCTGGGCAAGGTGGCGCGCAGCCAGGCGCCGGTCTACATCGCAGGCGAGTCGGGCGTGGGCAAGGAGCTGGTGGCCCGCACCATCCACGACGAGGGCATGCGCGCGGCCGGGCCGTTCGTGCCGGTCAACTGCGGCGCGATCCCCACCGAGTTGATGGAAAGCGAGTTCTTCGGCCATCGCAAGGGCAGTTTCACCGGCGCCCATGCCGACAAGACCGGGCTGTTCCAGGCGGCCGAGGGCGGCACGCTGTTCCTGGACGAGATCGCCGAGCTGCCGATGTCGATGCAGGTCAAGCTGCTGCGCGCGATCCAGGAAAAATCGGTGCGGCCGGTGGGGGCCAATATCGAGGTGCCGGTGGACGTGCGCATCCTGTCCGCCACCCACAAGAACCTGGCCGCGCTGGTGGAGGAGGGGCGGTTCCGCCACGACCTGTACTACCGCATCAACGTGATCGAACTGCGGGTGCCGCCGCTGCGCGAGCGCCGCGAGGACCTGCCGGTGCTGGTGGATGCCATCCTCACCCGGCTGGCCGCAGCCCAGGGCCGGCTGCGGCCGGAGCTGCACCCCGACGCGATGGAGGCGCTGGCGCACTACACCTTCCCCGGCAATGTGCGCGAGCTGGAGAACATCCTGGAGCGCGCCTTCGCGCTGGCCGATGACGACGGCATCCGCGCCACCGACCTGCGCCTGCCCGAGGCCCGCCCGTCGGCGGCGGCGCCGTCGCTGGCGCAGCAGGCCGCCGCCGCGGCGGCCACCCTCGACCCCAGCCTGATCGATCCGCGCGAATCCGCCAGCAGCGCGCTGCCGGGGTTCATCGAGGAGATCGAGCGCAAGGCCATCGAGCAGGCGCTGGTGGACAACCGCTACAACAAGACCAAGGCGGCCGCCCAGCTGGGCATCACCTTCCGCGCGCTGCGCTACAAGCTGAAGAAGCTGGGCATCGATTGACGCGGCAGGGTGGTTGTCCCGAAGGAGCGATTCCTTCCTGCGCGGAAATGACGGGAGGTGTGCGCGGCACCAAGTGGCATTGACCTGAGCTGTCAGGCAACAGCAACGGTGATCTTCAGGCCCAGTGCGTGCGCCACCTTGCTTACGGTAGCGAAGCTGGGATTGCCTGTGCCGGAAAGTGCCTTGTACAGCCCCATGCGGGTCAGGCCCGTTTGTGCAGCCAGTTGCGTGATGTTCCTTGCGCGCGCAACGTCGCCCAGCGCCGCGAGAAGGAGAGCAGGATCGTCCTCTTCCGCGCAGGCAGACAGGTAGGCGGCAATGTCTTCTTCGGTCTCAAGGTAGTCGGCCGTATCGAACCGGGTGAAGGTTTCTTTGGTTTTGGCCATGATCATTCCTCCCAGCAGGCTGCGATCTTTGTGGCAAGCCGGATGTCCTTGCTCTGGGTGGATTTGTCGCCGCCACAAAGCAGAAGGATCAACGTCTTGCCTTTGAACGTGTAGTACACCCGGTAGCCGGGGCCATAGTCGATCTTCAGTTCGTTGATCCCGCCTGCAAGTGAACGGGATTGGCCCGGATTGCCTAGCGACAGGCGTCTGATGCGGACCTCGATTCTGGCCTTGGCGTCACGATCACGAAGTCTCCGCAGCCATGCATCAAAGTGCTGCTCTTCAGGATCTCGTGCATGGCGCGACTGTAGACCCTGGGTTGGAAAAAAGTCAACTGTGGTTTACAGCATCTCTGCCGCCTGGCACCGCCATGCAGCGGCGCGGTTTGGCCCAAGGCACGTGGGGGCGGGTGGCGGACCCCGCTCAGGCCGTATCGATCGCCCGCGCGCCGGCCAGGCGGATGCGGAAGCAGGCGCCGCCGGCGGGGACGGCGACGTAGCGCAGTTCGGCCTGGTTGGCCAGGCACATTTCCCTGGCGATGTAGAGGCCCAGCCCGGTGCCGTGGCTGGAGGTGGTGAAGAACGGGCTGAACAGCTGGCCGGTGACTGCTTCGGGAATGCCAGGGCCATGATCCAGCACGTCCAGCAGCGGCGCGCCCTTGGCATCGCGATGCACGTGCAGCGACACGCGCGCCGGTTCGCCCGGCATGCGTCCGTAGATCAGGGCGTTGTGCACCAGCACGGTGACCACCTGCTGCAGCTGGCGGCGGTCGACCAGGCAGGGCACGGGGCGGGCCTCGGTGCGGGCATCCAGGGTGTCGCGGTCAAGCGGGTGGCTGTTGCGGTAGTCGGCGACGAAATGGCGGGCGAACTCGCCCAGCTCCACGTGTTCGGGCTGGGCGCGTTCGCGCCGGGCCAGGCCCAGCACGTTCTCGACGATGCCGTTCATGCGCCGGGTCTGCTGGTAGATGATCTCCAGCAGGCGGCGGTCGGCTTCGGGGATGTCGCGTGATTCCTCCAGCAGCTGGGTGGCATAGCTGATGGCCGCCAGCGGGTTGCGGATCTCGTGGGCCAGGCTGGCGGAGAAGCGTCCCAAGGTGGCCAGGGTGAGGGTTTCGGCGCGGCGCGAGGCCAGCTCGGCATCGTCCAGGAACACCAGCACCTGGTCGCCCTCGGCCAGCAGGCGGGCAAAGCGGGGCAGCACTTCGGGCAGGTCGGCGGCCAGCTGCAGCGGGGTGGGGTCGTTGTGGCCGTCGCGCTCCCATCGGCGCAGGCGGGCCTCCAGGGCCGGTGCGGCGGTGGCCAGCAGCCGGCGGCCTTCGCCGGCATCGCCCAGCTGCAGCATCGCCGCCTCGTTGGCCAGCCGGATCTCGTCGTTGCCGTCGACCAGCAGCACCCCGGTGCGCATGCGCCGGATGATCAGTTCGTTGACCTCCGCCAGATTGGCGACCTGGCTGCCGCGCTGTTCGGCCAGCGCCTGGCTTGCGCGCAGCTGCCGGCCCAGCACGCTGGTGAGGGTGGCGATTGCCAGGTAGCTGGTGGCGAACATCACCACTTCCACCGCCGGACGGGCGTCGACCTCGCCAACCGCAACGGCCCAGGCGTACTGCAGCAGCAGCGCCAGGCTGGCGGCGCCGGCCACCGCCAGGCCGCGGCGCAGCGGCAGCAGCAGGGCGGCGGCGCCGACGTTGAAAAGCAGCATCATTGCGATGCTGGAGGCCAGCGAGGGCAGGGCGTGCATGGCCAGGGCGGTGACCAGGATGTCGCCGGCCACGCCGGCAGCCACCTGGCTTTCCACCGCGCCGCGGCGGCCGGCGGCGAACAGCAGCAGCGCCGCCAACAGGTAGGCCAGCGCCACCGCCGCGGCCAGCTGCGGGTGGCGCGGCTGGGCCAGCAGCTCGCCGACCGGGCCGAACACCGTCAGGCACAGCAGTGCCGCCTCGAACACCCGGTAAAGCGTGAAGAAATAGAGTTCCCGCCGGATCTCGGCGTGGTGGACCGAGCGGGCGTCGGCGGTCGCGGCGTCGGGCGGGGCCATGCCGCGAGTATGCGGGATGCGACCGGGATCGAAGCATGATGCGCCGCAACACGCTAAAATGGGGGTCCGCCCGCGCCAGACCGGAGTTGCCGGCCACGCGGAGCGTCCCAGCCTTCATCGGCAAATTTCTCCCCGGGTGATCCATGAATTTCCACGAGTACCAGGCGAAGCAGTTGTTTGCCGATTACGGCATTGCGGTTCCGGCCGGGCGCGTTGCGTCCAGCGCCGACGAAGCGGTCCAGGCGGCCAAGTCCTTGGGCAACGGCCCCTGGATGGTCAAGGCCCAGATCCATGCGGGCGGCCGCGGCAAGGCCGGCGGCGTGAAGTTCTGCAAGACCACCGACGACGTGCAGGCCGCGGCCGGCAAGATGCTCGGCACGAAGATGGCCACCTACCAGTCCGCGGGCGTCGCCCTGCCGGTCAACCAGGTGCTGGTGACCACCGCCGGCGAGATCGTCAAGGAGCTGTACCTGTCGCTGCTGGTCGACCGCGACCGCAAGGCGATCACCTACATCGTCTCCAGCGAGGGCGGCGTGGACATCGAGGAAGTCGCCGCCAACACCCCCGAGAAGATCCACACCCTGGTCGTCGACTACGTCGAGGGCGTGCAGCCCTACCAGGGCCGCGAGATCGGCTTCAAGATGGGCCTGACCGCCAAGCAGTCCAACCAGCTGGCCGGCATCATGGGCGGGCTGTTCAAGCTGTTTAACGACAAGGACCTGTCGCTGGTCGAGCTGAACCCGCTGGCGATCCTGGACGATGCGAACCTGTACGCGCTGGACGGCAAGGTCAACTCCGACGACAACGCCACCTTCCGCCACAAGGACCTCGCCGCCATGCGTGACACCACGCAGGAAGACGAGACCGAGGTGAAGGCCAGCGAGCACGACCTGAACTACGTGACCATGGACGGCAACATCGGCTGCATGGTCAACGGCGCCGGCCTGGCGATGGCGACGATGGACGTGATCGCGTTGAACGGCGGCGCGCCGGCCAACTTCCTCGACGTCGGCGGCGGTGCCACCAAGGAACGCGTGACCGAGGCGTTCAAGCTGATCCTGTCCAGCGACAAGGTGAAGGCGATCTTCGTCAACATCTTCGGCGGCATCGTCCGCTGCGACATGATTGCCGAGGGCATCATCGCGGCGGTCAAGGAAGTGGACGTCAAGGTGCCGGTGGTGGTGCGCCTGGAAGGCACCAACGTCGAGGCGGGCAAGAAGCTGCTGGCCGAATCCGGCCTGGCCATCACCCCGGCCGACGACATCAACGACGGCGCCCGCAAGGCCGTCGCCGCCGTGGCCAAGGCCGCCTGACCCCACACCCGTAGGAGCGCACCGCAGGGGCGCGACCGGTTTTTCCGGATCACGCCAAGAGCATTGCCAACAGCACGCGCCCCTGCGGTGCGCTCCTACGACAGCAAAGGATTCAATTCCATGTCCGTTCTCATCAACAAGAACACCAAGGTGATCGTGCAGGGCTTCACCGGCCAGCAGGGCACCTTCCACGCCACCCAGATGGTGGAATACGGCACCCAGGTCGTCGGCGGCGTCACGCCCGGCAAGGGCGGCACCACCCACATCGAGCTGCCGGTGTTCAACACCGTGGCCGAAGCCGTGGCCTCCACCGGCGCCGACGCCTCCGTGATCTACGTGCCGCCGCCGTTCGCGGCCGACGCGATCCTGGAAGCGGCGGCCGCCGGCATCAAGGTCATCGTCTGCATCACCGAGGGCATCCCGGTGCTGGACATGCTGCGCGTCAAGAACGTGCTCAAGGCACATCCGGACGTGGTGCTGGTGGGTCCGAACTGCCCCGGCATCATCACCCCGGGCGAGTGCAAGATCGGCATCATGCCGGGCCACATCCACATGCCGGGCAAGATCGGCATCGTGTCGCGCTCGGGCACCCTGACCTACGAAGCCGTGAAGCAGACCACCGCTGCCGGCCTTGGCCAGTCCACCGTCATCGGCATCGGCGGCGACCCGATCAACGGCCTGAACTTCGTCGACTGCCTGAAGCTGTTCAACGAGGATCCGCAGACCGAAGGCATCATCATGGTCGGCGAGATCGGCGGTGCGGCCGAGGAAGCCGGCGCCGAGTACATCAAGCAGCACGTGAAGAAGCCGGTGGTCGGTTTCATCGCCGGCGCCTCCGCCCCGAAGGGCAAGCGCATGGGCCACGCCGGCGCGATCGCCTCGGGCGGCTCGGGCACGGCCGAAGGCAAGTTCGCGGCGATGGAAGCCGCGGGCGTCACCACGGTGAAGTCGCCGGGCGACCTGGGCGCGGCCATCGCGGCGCGCCTGGCCAAGTAAGCCACTGCATCACCTGCACCACGCAAAGGCCGCCTCCGGGCGGCCTTTGTGTTTGCGCTGCGCCCAGGCATCACTCCCCTGCGCCATGCCCCTGCAGGAGCGCACCGCAGGGGCGCGACGCTCCTGGCGTGAACCCGCGAACGCGTTCGCGCCGTTTCAGTGCGCCTACAGGGACTTTGGCGGCGGGGGAAAAAGAACGGCGGCCCGAAGGCCGCCGTTTTGGTGTCGCGTGGTGCAGGCTTACTCGGACGCGTTGGTGTCGTCCGCGTGGGGCGTCGCTTCGCCATCGGCCGCCGGCGCAGGGGCGGCTTCCGTCGGCGCGGTCATCGGTGCCGCCATCGCGGCGGCATCGGTGGCCGGGGCTTCCATCGCCACCGGTGTGGCGGCAGCTTCGCCGCCGCCGGCATTGACCGGCAGCAGCGGCACGATCAGCAGCGCCACGATGTTGATGATCTTGATCAGCGGGTTCACCGCCGGGCCGGCGGTGTCCTTGTAGGGGTCGCCGACGGTGTCGCCGGTCACCGCGGCCTTGTGCGCCTCGGAGCCCTTGCCGCCGAAGTTGCCGTCCTCGATGTACTTCTTGGCGTTGTCCCAGGCACCGCCGCCGGTGGTCATGCTGATGGCCACGAAGATGCCGGTGACGATGGTGCCGATCAGCAAACCGCCCAGCGCCTCCGGCCCCAGCAGCAGGCCGACCACGATCGGCACCGCCACCGGCAGCAGCGAGGGCACGATCATTTCCTTGATCGCGGACTTGGTCAGCATGTCCACGGCCTTGTCGTACTGCGGCTTGCCGCTGCCGTCCATGATCCCCTTGATCTCGCGGAACTGGCGGCGCACTTCCTCCACCACGCTGCCCGCCGCGCGGCCCACGGCTTCCATCGCCATGGCGCCGAACAGGTACGGAATCAGGCCGCCGATCAGCAGGCCGATGATCACCCGGTGGTCGGACAGGTCGAAGGCGAACTTCATGCCGCCGTTGGCGGCTTCCAGGTTGTGGGTGTAGTCGGCGAACAGCACCAGTGCGGCGAGCGCCGCCGAACCGATCGCGTAACCCTTGGTCACCGCCTTGGTGGTGTTGCCCACCGCGTCCAGCGGGTCGGTGATGTTGCGCACTTCCGGCGGCAGCTCCGCCATTTCCGCGATGCCGCCGGCGTTGTCGGTGATCGGGCCGTAGGCGTCCAGCGCGACGATCATGCCGGCCATCGACAGCATCGAAGTAGCGGCGATGGCGATGCCGTACAGGCCGCCGTGCAGGTAGGCGAACCAGATCGCGAGACACACGGCGATCACTGGCATGGCGGTGGACTTCATCGACACACCGAGGCCGGCGATGATGTTGGTGCCGTGGCCGGTGGTGGACGCCTTGGCCACGTGCTGCACCGGCTTGTATTGCGTGCCGGTGTAGTACTCGGTGATCCACACGATCACCCCGGTCAGCACCAGGCCGATCAGCGCGCAGATATAGAGGTTCATGGCGCCGTGCGCGTTGTCTCCCATCAGCGAGGTGGTGATCGGGTAGAACGCGATCGCCGCCAGCACCGCCGAGATGATCACGCCCTTGTACAGCGCGCCCATGATGTTGGGCTTGTCGCCGCTGACCTTGACGAAGGCCGCGCCGATGATCGAGGCGATGATCGACACGCCGCCCAGCACCAGTGGGAACAGCACTGCGTTCTTGCCGGCGAAGTCGGCGCTGCCCGGCACCATCATCATGCCGCCCAGCAGCATGGTGGCGATGACCGTCACCGCGTAGGTCTCGAACAGGTCGGCGGCCATGCCGGCGCAGTCGCCGACGTTATCGCCCACGTTGTCGGCGATCACCGCCGGGTTGCGCGGGTCGTCCTCGGGGATGCCGGCTTCGACCTTGCCGACCAGGTCGGCGCCGACGTCCGCGCCCTTGGTGAAGATACCGCCGCCGAGGCGGGCGAAGATCGAGATCAGCGAACTGCCGAATGCAAGGCCGACCAGCGCGTGCAGGTTGTCGGCCTGCGACAGGCCCATCTTCTGCAGCACGAAGTAGTAGCCCGCCACGCCGAGCAGGCCGAGGCCGACCACCAGCATGCCGGTGATCGCGCCGCCCTTGAAGGCGACGTTCATCGCCGGGCCCATGCCGCTGCGCGCGGCTTCCGCGGTGCGCACGTTGGCGCGCACCGAGACATTCATGCCTATGTAGCCGGCGGCGCCGGACAGGATCGCGCCGATGGCGAAGCCGATCGCGGTATGCCAGCTGAGGAACGGGCCGATCAGCAGGAACAGCACCACGCCGGCGATCGAGATCGTCATGTATTGCCGGTTGAGGTAGGCGCGCGCGCCTTCCTGGATCGCGCCGGCGATTTCGCGCATGCGCTCGTTGCCGGCGGGCTGTTTGTTGATCCACGCAGCGGCCCAGAGGCCATAGAGGATCGCGACGACGGCGCTGGCCAGCGCCAACACCAAACCATATTGCTCCAGCATGAAACCCCTCCCCGGAGTGTTCGAATGGAAGACATCAGGTTGTCGTGCCCACCCGTGGGCGGGCGACGCTCGACTATCGCATACACGAACCCGCCGGCGTGAGCCGGTGCATGGGCAAGGGTGACGGCAGCCGGCCAGGCCCGCCTGCGCAGGCCGGCGTCGCGGCACGATTCAGGCGTGGCGTGCCAGTCTGCCCATCCGATACGTGTGGCCGAGGCCGTTTCCCATGTTGCGACTGCACACGCTCTGCGCGGGCCTGCTGGCCGTCTCCACGGCGCTGGCGGGCGACCGCGAGCCGGAAATCCAGCGTGCGCCCGCCACCCCGCAGGCGGTTGGCGTGGTGCATACCCTGCGCACGATTCCCGAAGCCTGCACCCGCCTGGAAGGCCGCTTTACCGGCAACGCCGGGGCGCCCTATGCGCTTGCCGCGGTGCGCACCGGCGCGCGCTGCCAGCCGCGCTCCGCGCTGCGGCAGGACGCGCCGGCGGCGGGTGCGGCGGGGTGGGTGCTGAACGATCTGATCCGCGTGCCCAGCGCAGCCTGTCCGTCACGCCAGGCGGTCATCCGGATCTGGCGCCGGCCGGCGAGCGCCGCCGTGCCCAGGATGGACGCGCAGGGCAAGGCCCGCGTCTACCTCAAGGAGGGACTGGACGCCGCCGCGGCGGGCCAGCTGGGGGCGATCCCGCAGTACGCGATGGCGATGGCGATGGAAGGCAAGGATTGCCGCTGAGTGCCGCTCAGTCCGGCACCACCACCCGCTTCAGCTTGCTGCCGGCGCCCGTCTTGATGGCGATGCTCGACTTGGCGCAGCCGAAGGCGCGCGCCACCAGTTCGATCAGCTCGGCGTTCGCCTTGCCATCGACCGGCGGCGATTTCAGCTGCGCCAACCAGGTGCCGTCGTCCTGCTGCGTGAGCGCGGAAACGCGGCTGTTGGGCTTGGCCTTGACCTGCAGGATGCGCATGCGGCCAAGCATCGCATGCGGCGGGCATTCGCAAAAAGCAAACGCCCGGTCGGGCCGGGCGTTTGCGGTGGATCGCGTTGCGATGATGCGCCGTCAGTCGCCGACCTTCAGCGTGCCGCCCTTGCCCAGGCCGCCCTTGACCTGCTGCGGCTTGTAGTCGCGCATGGCGCGCACCAGGTTGTTGTAGGCGTCGCCGAAGGCGGCGGCGATGGTCTTGCCTTCGGGGGTGTTGCTGTAGCCGCCCAGGGCACCGAAGCCGCTGCTGCCGGCGCCGCCGCCGGCCAGGCCGAAGCTGGTCTTCTTGGCCGCACCCATCGCCACGCCGATCTGTACGCCGGAGCGGTTGTCGATCATGGTCAGCATGGTTTCGGCCTTGCCGAACTTCAGCCCGCCGGCCAGCGCCCCGACCGCGCCCAGCGCGCCGCCGAAGTGGCCCAGCGCGCCGCCGATGCCGCCGGCGTTCTTCTGCGAGAAGTTGATGCTGGGGCTGACGGTGTAGTCGGCGGCGACCATCTGGCCCTTGCCGAAGTTGCTGCCGGCGCGCATTTCGCCGCTGTCCTGCAACGCGCGCTCCTGCATCATGTTCTGCATCGCGCGGCCGCGTTCGACCACCACGAAGCAGTTGGACTGCTGGATCAGCATGCGGATGACCGGCACGGTGGACGGCAGGCGCATGTCGGTGGTCAGGTAGCGGTACCAGTCGCCCTCCTGTTCCTCGACCACGGCAATCGTGCCCATCGGCTCGTCGCAGTATTCGAGGTTGGCGCCGGCGCCCTGGGCGTTGGCGCCGCCGGCGGAACCCTGCGGGTCGTTCTTCTTCTTGCTGAACTGCGCCTGCGCGGGCGCGCTGGTCGCGGCCACGATCAAGGCCAGTGCGGCGGCGGTGAATGTGGTCTTCATGGTGTCCCCGTTCGATGTGATGGGCGTCGCGGAATGCGCGCGCGGATGAGTTTAAACCGGAGGTGCTCAGCCGCTCCAGCCCGGAAGCCGGCGACGCACCTGCCGCAACCCGGGAACAACGTAATCCGGCAGGCCATTCCGGCCAAACGGCGGATAGGCCTCGCCCGCGATCAGCGGGGTCAGGTAGCGGCGCGCCGCCGCGGTAATGCCGTAGCCGTCCGCGCGGATGAAGCCCTTCGGCATGGTCTTCTCGTGGTTGGCGATGCGCGCCAGCGGGGCGATGTCGACATGCCAGCGATACGGCGCATCGCTGTCGCGCACGATCACCGGCATCACCGCATTCTGCCCCGACAGGGCGCATTCCACCGCGGCCCGGCCCACCGCCATCGCCTGCGCCAGGTCGGTGGCGCTGGCGAGGTGGCGCGCCGAGCGCTGCAGGTAGTCCGGCAGCGCCCAGTGCACCTTGTGGCCCAGCGCGTCCTTGACCCGCCCGGCCAGGTGCGAGGCCACGCCGCCCAGCTGGGTATGGCCGAAGCTGTCCTTGCCGCCCCCGGCATCGGCGACGAAGCTGCCGTCGGCGCGGCGGATCCCTTCGCTGGCGACCACCACGCAGTAGCCCACCCGTTCGACCACGGCATCGACGCGGGACAGGAAATCCGCCTCGTTGAACGGCCGCTCGGGGAACAGGATCAGGTGCGGTGCTTCGTCCCGGCCTTCTCCGGCCAGGCCCGCGGCTGCCGCCAGCCAGCCGGCGTGGCGGCCCATCGCCTCGTAGACGAACACCTTGGTGGAGGTTTCGGCCATGGCCGCCACGTCCAGCGCGCACTCGCGCACGGAGACGGCGGTGTATTTGGCTGCCGAACCGAAGCCCGGGCAGCAATCGGTCACCGCCAGGTCGTTGTCCACCGTCTTCGGCACGCCCACGCAGGTCAACGGGTAGCCGAATTCGGCGGCCAGCTGCGAAACCTTCAGCGCCGTATCGGCCGAATCGTTGCCGCCGTTGTAGAGGAACCAGCGCACGTCGTGGGCGCGGAACACCTCCAGCAGGCGTTCGTACTTCGCCCGGTCCTCGGCCAGCGACTTCAGCTTGAGCCGGCAGCTGCCGAACGCCCCGCCGGGGGTGTGGGCCAGGCCCCGGACCTCGGTGGCGGTGAGCGTCGAGGTGTCCAGAAGCTCCTCGCGCAAGGCCCCCAGGATGCCGTTGCGGGCGGCCAGGACCCTGACTTTTTTCGCGCGGGCGGCCTGCAGCACGGCCGAGGCGGTGGCATTGATGACGGCGGTGACGCCGCCGCTCTGGGCGTACAGCAGGGTGCCGGCGGGCATGGGAAAATCCTTCGGAACGGGTCTGGAACGACGGCCGGATGCGTTAAGCTGGCCGGGTAGCGGGTCGGGCGCAGTCTAACGCCGCCCCGTCTGTCCATTCTGGAGTGATTCGATGCGATTGGTTCTTTTGGGCGCGCCGGGTTCCGGCAAGGGCACCCAGGCGACGCGACTCAAGGAACATCTGCAGGTTCCGCACATTTCCACCGGCGACCTGCTGCGCGCCGAGGTGGCCGCGGGCACCCCGCTGGGGCTGCAGGCCAAGGAAGTGATGGCGCGCGGCGACCTGGTCAGCGACGAGATCCTGCTGGGCATGCTGCGGGACCGCTTCTCGCGGGACGATACCCGCGCCGGCTTCATCCTCGACGGCTACCCGCGCAACCTCGCGCAAGCCGCCGCGCTGGACGAACTGTTGGCCAGCCTGGGCCAGAAGTTCGACGCTGCGGTGCAGCTGGCGGTGGACAACGAGCAGATCATCGAGCGCCTGGCCGGCCGCGCCAAGGCGGAAGGCCGCGCCGACGACACCCCGGAATCGGTGCGCCACCGCCTGAACGTGTACGACGAGAAGACCGCGCCGGTGATCGACTATTACCGCCAGCACGGCCAGCTGACCGTGGTTGACGGCGTCGGTTCGCTGGACGATGTGTTCGCCCGCATCGTCGAGGCGATCCAACCCGGGCACGACGTCGGCTGACACTGCCCGACCCGTGCGAAAGCGGGGCGGCGGGCGCGTCGGCCCCGCAACCAAGCGAGTATCGGGGAGCGACTTGCGGGGCCGACGCGCCCGCCGTTCCGCTCCCTCCCGGAGCCCATGACGTGAAACTCCATATCCTTGGCATCGCCGGCACCTTCATGGGCGGCGTGGCCGCGCTGGCGCGCGAACTCGGCCATGCCGTCGAAGGCAGCGACGCCAACATCTACCCGCCGATGTCCACCCAGCTGGAGCAGCTGGGCATCGCGCTGCAGCAGGGCTATGCCGCCGGCAACATCGGCGCGGACTGCGATGAAGTCATCGTCGGCAACGCGCTTTCGCGCGGCAATCCGGCGGTCGAGCACGTGCTCGATGCCGGGTTGAAGTACACCTCCGGCGCGCAGTGGCTGAGCGAACACGTGCTGCCGGGGCGCGACACCCTGGCGGTGGCCGGCACCCACGGCAAGACCACGACGACGACCATCCTGGCGTACCTGCTGCAAGCCGCCGGGCGCGAGCCGGGCTTTTTGATCGGCGGCGTGGCCGAGGACTTCGGCGTGTCGGCGCGGGTGGGCGCGGGCCGCGAGTTCGTGGTGGAGGCCGACGAATACGACACCGCCTTCTTCGACAAGCGCAGCAAGTTCGTCCACTACCGCCCGCTGGTCGCCATCCTCAACAACCTGGAATACGACCACGCCGACATCTTCCCGGACGTGGCCGCGATCCAGCGCCAGTTCCACCACCTGGTGCGCACCGTGCCCGGCCGGGGGCGGCTGATCGTCAACGGTCACGACCAACGCCTTGCCGAGGTGCTGGCGATGGGGTGCTGGACGCCGGTGGAGCGGTTCGGCTTCGATCCCGCCTTCGAATGGAGCGCGCGCAAGCTCGCCGACGACGGCAGCCGCTTCGCGGTGCTCCACGCCGGGACCCAGCTCGGCGTCGTCGACTGGCCGCTGCTGGGCGACCACAACGTGCTGAACGGCCTGGCCGCGCTGGCGGCTTGCGCGGCGGTGGGCGTGGATGTCGCGGCAGTGCTGCCGGCGCTGGCCGCGTTCCGCAGCGTGAAGCGCCGGCTGGAAGTGGTGGGCGCGCACGGCGGCGTCACCGTGTACGACGATTTCGCCCACCATCCCACCGCCATCGCCACCACCCTGGCGGGACTGCGGGCGAAGGTCGGCGACGCCCGCATCGTGGTGGCGATGGAGCCGCGCAGCAATTCGATGCGCCTCGGCGCGCATGCCGATGCGCTGGCGCCGTCGCTGGACCTGGCGGATGCCGTGGTATTCCTGGCCCGGCCGGAGCTGCCGTGGGACGCCGGCAAGGTGATCGCGGCCCTGCGCGGCGAGGGCCGCGCAGTGGCGGATGCCGACGCGCTGCTGGCGGCGCTGGCGGATCGCGTGCGCCCGGGCGACCACGTGGTCTTCATGTCCAACGGCGGTTTCGACGGCGCGCCGCGGCGCTTCGTCGCAACCTTGCACGAGCGTCCGTAGGCGCGCCGCAGGGCGCAAGCGCGTCAGTTCCTCCGTAGGAGCGCACTGAAAGGGCGCGACGCTCTTTGCGTGATCCTGCGAAAGCATCCGCGCGCTTTCCGTGCGCTCCTGCGAATAGAGAGAAACATCGCGCTGCTGCGCTGCGTTCGTGCGGCGATGCTCAGCGCGGATGCGCCAGCACCCGCAGTGCGCGCGCGTCGCCCAGCGCCTGCAGGTCTGCCGGCAGCGCATGCGCAGGCGGATCCGGCTTCCACAGGTTCAGCAGATGCAGGCGTCGGCGCAGCTGCATGACGTCGTAACGCGCCACCCACAGCGTGCTGCCGTCGTCCAGCCGCACCGGCGCCGGCCAGATCCGCAACACTTCGATGCGCTCCGGATCGGCGGGGTCCGGACGCCGCAGCAGCAGCCGTTCCGGATGGGCGTCCATGGCCAGCGGCAGGACCGGGCGCTGCGCCGGTGACAGGTCGTCGTCGAGCAATCCCAGCGCGCCCACCCAGTCCGCCGCCGGCTGCACCCGCCAGCCCCGTGCCTGCAGGTGTTGCCGCAGCAGTTCGATGTCACCGGCGATTTCCAGATCGAAGCGCTGGTGATCCTCGCCGAGCCCCTGCGCCTGCCAGCGGCGCGCATCCAGCACCTGCGTGGGCGGCGGCGGCTCGAACTGCACCAGCGTCTGCGGTGCGCTGCGCGGCGCGTACCAGAGTGCGGCGAGCAGGAAGCTGCCGTAGAACGTCCAGCCCAGCGGCCGCATCCAGAACGAGCGCTCGCTGTGGCTGCGGTAGGCGATGCCGATCAGCAGCACCCACAGTGCGCCCAGCAGCACGCCGCCGACGATGTCCGACAGCCAGTGCGCGCCCAGGTACAGGCGGGCGAAGCCGACCAGCGCGGTGGCGATGCCGGTGAGCAGGTAGGGCCAGACCCGCTGCCGGCCCGGCAACTCGCGCGCGATCAGCACCGCGAAGAAGCCGAACACCACCGTGGTCATGGTCACCGCCACCGACGGGAAGCCGAAGCCCGCCGCGGCGGTGGGCGGGCGCGGCATGTCGACCAGCGCCTCCAGTCCTTCGGTCAGCCCCAGCCCCACCGCGATCGCGATCAGCCAGTGCACCGCCGCCTTCCAGCGCCGCCGCCACAGCAGCCACAGCATCGCCGCCAGCGACGCCAGCCCCAGCACCGGCGCGCTGCCGATCGCCGCCAGCGTGGCCATCATCCGGTCGGCCAGCGGGTTGCGCAGCGCGAACATCAGCGCGTGCACATCATGGTCGGCCAGCAGCGGCCCGCCGCGCAGCATCAGCGAAGCGCTGAACCAGGCCCATAGCCACGCCACCGCGAACAGGCAGACCGCCAGCAGCAGCAACGGCGCCGATTCCGGCCGCCGGCGGTCGATCAGCGCGGCGGCGTAGCGGCCCAGCAGCGGGTGCCTGCGGCTCCAGCGCAGCAGCCGCGCCAGCAGGCTGTCGGCGTTCATCGCGAACCAGCGCCAGCTGTACAGCACCACCGCCCAGGCCAGCGCCAGCGCCGCCAGCAGGCCCAGCAGCACCAGCGCCAGTTTGTCGGCCACTGCGGCCACCGCGTCGTAGGCCTGCCCCAGCGCCCAGCCCGGCAGCAGGAACAGCACGGCCCAGCTCAGGCAGGCGAAACCGCTTGCCTGCAGATAGCGCGGCAGCGGCATCTTCGACATGCCGGCGATGGCGGGCACGAATGGCCGCACCGCGCCCACGTAGCGGGCAATGAAGATGCTCTTGACCGCGTTGCGCCGGAACAGCGCCTCGCCGCGGTCCAGCAGCTGCGGATAGCGCCGGAACGGCCACACCCCGCGCAGCGCGCTGCCCCAGCGGCGGCCGATCCAGTAGCTCAGGCTGTCGCCGGCGAACGCGCCCAGCGCGGCGCAGGCCACCGCATAGGGGCCTGCGATCTCGCCCATGCCGATCAGCACGCCGATCGCCACCATCAGCGGCAGCGCCGGCACGATCGCGCCCAGCACGATCACGGCGTCGCAGAACGCGATCAGGAAGATCAGCAGGCCGGCCGCCTGCGGGTGCGCGCCGATCCACGCGACGATGTTGTCGAACCACGCGCTGTGCATCGGCGGATTATAGGTGGCGGAGGCTACACTTCCGTCCGTCGACTCCACGGTGAATGCGCATGACCACGCTCTCCGGCAAGACCCTGTTCATCACCGGCGCCTCGCGCGGCATCGGCCTGGCCATCGCGCTGCGCGCTGCCCGCGATGGCGCCAATGTCGCCATCGCCGCCAAGTCCGACGTGCCCAACCCCAAGCTGCCTGGCACCATCCACAGCGCGGCAAAGGCAGTAGAAGAGGCCGGCGGCCGCGCGCTGGCGCTGAAATGCGACATCCGCGAGGAAGACCAGGTGCACGCCGCGGTCGCCGCCACTGTGGATGCGTTCGGCGGCATCGACATCCTGGTCAACAACGCCAGCGCGATCTGGCTGCGCGGCACGCTGGACACGCCGATGAAGCGCTTCGACCTGATGCAGCAGGTCAACAGCCGCGGCAGCTTCCTGTGCGCGCAGGCCTGCCTGCCGCATCTGCTGCAGGCGGCCAATCCGCACATCCTCACCCTGTGCCCGCCGCCCTCGCTCGACCCGAAGTGGTGGGGCCCACACACCGCCTACACGCTGGCGAAGATGGGCATGAGCTTCGTGACGCTGGGCCTGGCCGCCGAGTTCGGCCCGCGCGGCGTGGCGGTCAACGCGCTGTGGCCGCGCACCCTGATCGCCACCGAGGCGCTGAACATGATTCCGGGCGTCGCGGCCGGCAACGGCCGCAGGCCCGAGATCATGGCCGATGCCGCGCATGCCGTGCTGGTCCGCGCAGCGGCCGGCTTCTCCGGCAACTTCCTGATCGACGACCAGGTGCTGCGGCAGGCCGGCGTCACCGACCTGTCCGCCTACACGGTGGATCCCTCGAAGCCACTGCTGCCGGATCTCTACATCGATCCCTGAACCGGGCTTCGTGGGATCATCTTCCGATCCCCCACGAACGGAATCCCGCCATGAAATACCTGCACACGATGGTGCGCGTGCGCGATGTCGATGCATCGCTGCGCTTCTACTGCGACGGCCTGGGCCTGCGCGAAACCCGCCGCATGGAAAACGCAGCCGGCCGCTTCACCCTGATCTTCCTCGCCGCGGATGAAACCCCAGACGCGGAGATCGAGCTGACCCACAACTGGGACTCGGACGAGGACTACGGCAGCGCCCGCAACTTCGGCCACCTGGCGTTCCGCGTCGCCGACATCTACGCCACCTGCCAGCGCCTGCTGGACATGGGCTACACCATCAACCGCCCGCCGCGCGACGGCCACATGGCGTTCGTGCGCTCGCCCGACCTGATCTCGGTGGAGCTGCTGCAGGACGGCCACCTGCCGCCGCAGGAGCCGTGGGCGTCGATGCCGAACACGGGCGTCTGGTGATGGCCGCAGCCGCATCGGTGGACGCACTGCTGGCGCTGGGACGCGACGTCCTGCTGCCGGTCTACAGGCAGCGCGAGATGATCCTCGAACGCGGGCAGGGCGCCCGCGTCTGGGACAGCGAAGGCCGCGATTACGTGGATTTTGCCGCCGGCATCGCGGTGTGCAGCCTGGGCCATTGCGATCCCGAGCTCACCGCCGCGCTGGTCGAGCAGGCCGGCCGGCTGTGGCACACCAGCAACGTGTTCTACAGCGAGCCGCCGCTGCGGCTGGCGCAGGAACTGGTGGCCGCGTCGCGATTCGCCGAGCGCGCCTTCCTGTGCAATTCCGGTGCGGAAGCGAACGAGGCGGCGATCAAGCTGGTCCGCAAATGGGCGACGGCGCAGGGCCGCGAACCGGCGCGCCGCGTCATCGTCACCTTCCGCGGCAGCTTCCACGGCCGCACCCTGGCGGCCGTCACCGCCACCGCGCAGCCGAAGTACCAGGAAGGATTTGATCCGCTGCCCGGCGGCTTCCGTTACGTCGACTTCAACGACATCGCGCAGCTCGAAACGGCGATGGCCGGCGGCGATGTGGCGGCGGTGATGCTGGAGCCCGTGCAGGGCGAAGGCGGGGTGATGCCGGCCGCGCCCGGCTACCTGCAGGCGGTGCGTGCGCTGTGCGACCGGCACAAGGCATTGCTGGTGCTGGACGAGATCCAGTGCGGCATGGGCCGCACCGGCGCGCTGTTCGCGCACTGGGAAGACGGCATGGTGCCCGACATCGTGACGCTGGCGAAGGCCCTGGGCGGCGGCTTCCCGGTCGGCGCCCTGCTGGCCGGCCCGAAGGTGGCGCAGGCGATGCAGTTCGGCGCCCACGGCACCACCTTCGGCGGCAACCCGCTGGCGGCGGCGGTGGCGCGGGTGGCGCTGCGCCGGCTGGCCTCGCAGGACATCGCCGCGAACGTGGCCAGGCAGTCGCAGGCGATCCGCGATGGCCTCGACGCGCTGAACCGCGACTTCGGGCTGTTCGCCCAGGTGCGCGGCCGCGGCCTGATGCTGGGCGCGGTGCTGAAGCCGGAGCACGCCGGCAAGGCCGGTGCGATCGGCGACCTCGCCGCGGCGCATGGCCTGCTGTTGCTGCAGGCCGGTCCGGACGTGCTGCGCTTCGTGCCGGCCCTCAACATCGACGACGACGCCATCGCCGACGGCCTGGCGCGGCTGCGGCGCGCGCTGGAGGCGTTCGCGAACGGCTGAACCGCCCTCAGCCCAGCGCCTGCGCGAAGTCGGCGACCAGGTCGTCGCCGTCTTCCAGCCCCACCGAAATCCGCAGCAGGTTCTGCGGCGAGCGCGGATTCGCGCCTTCCACCGAGGCGCGGTGCTCCACCAGCGATTCGCAGCCGCCCAGCGAGGTGGCGTTGGTGAACACGCGCAGCTTGCCGGCCACCGCCAGCGCGGCGTCGCGGCCGCCGTGCAGCTCGATGCTCAGCATCGCGCCGAAGTCGCGCATCTGCGCCGCGGCGATCGCGTGCCCCGGATGCGTGGGCAGGCCGGGCCAGTTGGCCCGCGCCACCGCCGGATGCGCCTCCAGGAACGTCGCCAGCTTGCGCGCATTCGCGCAGTGCATCGCCATGCGCGCCCCGAGCGAGCGGCAGCCGCGCAGGATCATCCAGGCGCTGAACGGGGCCAGCACCGCGCCGGTGACGTGCAGCCGGTGCGCCACGTGCCGCGCGAAGGCGTCGTCGCGGGCGAACACCAGCGCGCCGCCGAGCACGTCGCTGTGGCCGCCGAAATACTTCGTCGTCGAGTGCATGACGATGTCGGCGCCCAGTGCTAGTGGGCGCTGCAGCAGCGGCGTGGCGAAGGTGTTGTCCACCACCACCGTCGCGCCCGCCGCGTGGCCGATGCCGGCCAGCGCGGTGATGTCGCAGACCTTGAGCAAGGGGTTGGAAGGCGTTTCGATCCACAGCATCGCCAGCGGCGTGGCGCAGGCGGCGCGCACCGCGTCGAGGTCGGCCATGTCGATCGTCTCGACCACCAGCCCGCGCGCCGGCAGGAACTCGCTGAACAGCATGCGCAGGCCGCTGTAGCAGTCATCCGGGAACAGCACGCGGCTGCCTGCGGGCAGCGACTCCAGCAGGGTGGTCATCGCCGCCATGCCGGAGGCGAAGGTCAGTGCTTCCTCGCCGCCTTCCAGCGCCATCAGCGCTTCGCGCAGGCGGTCGTTGGTGGGGTTGCCTTCGCGCTGGTACTCGTAGCCCGCGACGCGCTCGCCCGCCGGGCCGTGGCGGAAGGTGGTGGCCAGATGGATCGGTGGCGACACCGCGCCGGTGGCGGGGTCGGCTTCGTTGCCGGCGTGGACGGCGAGGGTGCCGGGGCGCAACGTGTTCATGCGGGCCTCAATCGCGGGAAGGAAGGGCTTCGCCGCATTTGCGGCAGAACCAGGCGTCCTCGTCGTGTTCGCCCAGGCTGCACTGCGGGCAGCGCACCTGCACGCGGCCGCGGCTGCGCATGGTGCGCGCCAGCTCCGCGGTGTAGATGCCGGTGGGCACCACGATGATGCTGTAGCCGATGATGATCAGTGCCGAGGTCAGGAAGCGGCCCAGCCCGGTGGCCGGCGACAGGTCGCCGTAGCCCACCGTCGCCATCGTCACCACCGCCCAGTACATCCCGGTGGGGATGCTGTTGAAGCCGTGCTCCGGTCCTTCGACCACGTACATCAGCGCGCCGAAGATCACCGCGATGGTGAGCAGGGTCATGACGAAGATCAGGATCTTGCGCCGGCTGCGGATCAGCGCGTGGGTCAGCATCCCGGCCTCGTCGGAATACTTGACCAGCTTCAGGATCCGGAAGATCCGCAGCAGGCGCAGGATGCGCACCACCGTCAGCGAGGCGCTGGCCGGGAACAGCAGCGACAGGAAGGTGGGCACGATGGCCAGCAGGTCGACGATGCCCAGGAAGCTGCGCGCGTAGCGCAGCGGCTCCCGCACCACCCACAGCCGCGCCGCGTACTCCACCGCGAACAGCAGGGTGAACACCCATTCGGCCAGATACAGTTGGACGTGCCAGCGCGCCTTGATCGCCGGGTCGCTGTCCAGCAGCACCACAAGCACGCTGGCCAGGATGACCACGATCAGCGCGAGGTCGAAATTGCGCTCGTCGCGGGTTTCATGGTGGAACATGAGCCGGTACAGCCGGTAGCGCCATCCCGTCCGGCTGGCCGGCTGCAGGGTGGGCGTGAACAGCTCGCCGCCCGGCGATGCGTCCCCCCGCGTGTCCGCGCGCTCGCTCATGCGGGCCGTCAGAGCGCGGCGAAGGCGGCGCGGGCCGCCTCGACGGTCGCACCGATCACCGCGTCGTCGTGCGCGCTGGACAGGAAGCCCGCCTCGAACGCGGACGGCGCGAGGTACACGCCGCGTTCCAGCATCGCGTGGAAGAAACGGTTGAACGCGGCGCTGTCGCAGGCCATCGCCTGTGCGTAGGTGTCCACCTTCTCCGCGCTGAAGAACATGCCGAACATGCCGCCCACGCGCTGGGTGGTGAAGGCGATGCCGGCATTGCGCGCGGCGGCTTCCAGCCCGTCGCACAGCGCGTTGGTCCTGGCTTCCAGCGCGTCGTGGAAGCCGGGCGCCTGGATCAGCTCCAGCATCGCCAGGCCCGCCGCCATCGCCACCGGATTGCCGCTGAGCGTGCCGGCCTGGTAGATCGGCCCGCTGGGCGCGATCTGCCGCATCAGCTCGGCGCGGCCGCCGTAGGCGCCCACCGGCATGCCGCCGCCGATGACCTTGCCGAAGGTGGAGAGGTCGGGCACGACGCCGTAGCGCGCCTGCGCGCCGCCCAGCGCAACGCGGAAGCCGGTCATCACTTCGTCGAAGATCAGCAGTGCGCCGTGGCGCGTGCACAACTCGCGAAGATGCTGCAGGTAGCCCTCGCGCGGCGGCAGGCAGTTCGCGTTGCCGACCACGGGTTCGATGATGAGCGCGGCGATGTCGCTCCCGCTCTCCTCGAACAGGCGCGTTGCCGCTTCGAAATCGTTGTACGGCAGCGTCAGCGTGAGATCGGCCAGCGCCTTCGGAACGCCTGGCGAGGTGGGCACGCCGAAGGTCAGCGCCCCGCTGCCGGCCTTCACCAGGAAGCTGTCGCCGTGGCCGTGGTAGCAGCCCTCGAACTTGACGATGCGGCTGCGGCCGGTGGCGCCGCGCGCCAGCCGGATCGCCGACAGGGTGGCCTCGGTGCCGGAGTTCACCATGCGCACCATTTCCATCGACGGCACCAGCCGCGTGATGGCCTCCGCCATGGTCACTTCCAAAGGGTTCGGGGTGCCGAAGGACAGGCCGTTGCGCGCGGTCTCGATCACCGCCTCCAGCACCTTCGGGTGGTTGTGGCCAACGATCATCGGGCCCCAGGAGCCGACGTAGTCGATGTAGCGGTTGCCGTCGACATCGAACAGGTAGGGGCCGTCCGCGCGCTGCACGAAGAACGGCTCGCCGCCCACCGACTTGAACGCGCGCACCGGAGAGTTGACGCCGCCGGGCATCAGTTGCTGGGCGCGGGAAAACAGGTCGTGGGAGCGTTCGGTGCGGATCGGCATGGCGGGTCTTCGGAAGTGATGTGGGGTGGCGGGCGGCTTCCGCCATCCGGTGCAGGATGGGACAATCGCGGCCCGTTCGCCAATTATCGCGCCGATGTCGACTCCCGGTCCTGATCGTCCCTATCGCAGTTGGATGTGCGTGGTCTGCGGCCACGTCTACGACGAGGCGCAAGGCGCTCCGGAAGACGGCATTCCGCCGGGCACGCGCTGGGAAGACGTGCCGGACACATGGACGTGCCCGGACTGCGGCGTCACCAAGGACGATTTCGAGCTCTATGAAGGCTGATCGCCCGCGGCCTTGATCGGGTTCAGTGCGTCGGCGCGGGAATTCCTGGGCCGAAGGTCAGGGTCGCGCCGTCCTGCAGTTTCAGCTTTTCCGCCTGTCCCGCGTTGAGTTCCAGCACGTAGCGCGCGGGCGCGTTGCTGGGATAGGACGGGCAGGCGTCACCGAGCGAGCACGGCGGCACGCCGCGCTGCTGCGACACCAGTTTGCGGTCGTTGTCGAAGTACAGGATGTCCAGGGCGATCCTGGTGTTCTTCATCCAGTAGGCCTGCGGTTCCTGGGCGTCATGGATGAACAGCATGCCGCGGTCGTCGGCCATCGCGTCGCGGAACATCAGGCCGCGCGCGCGCTCGGCATCGTCGTCCGCCAGCTCCACCGCATAGCGCTGCCCGGCGATCTCCACCCAGGGCTGGCTTGCTCCGGCGCAGCCGGACATCGCGCAGGCGAGAAGGGGAAGAAGGACGATGCGGCGCATGGGCGGCTCCAACGGATCGAAAGCGCGCACCTTGCGCGCGATGCACGCGATCCGTCAACACGTCAAGACTTCCCAATCCCTTGAAAGGGGGTGAAGATGCGCGCCCTTGCCGCTGCGGGTGATTGCGGAGGCGGGGCAGGGAAGCGAG